>CAMWUS010000027.1 GCA_947177495.1 uncultured Clostridia bacterium | reverse complement strand
ACTCGCCTCCGCCACACCGCGAGTGATTTGCACGGCGACGGGCGGGGTTAAAAAGTAGGCGGCACAGCCCACGTATTTAGGGAAACGCAGTGCCAACGAAATATTATCTTTAATTGCTTTTTTAACTTTCTTAGCTGCCATAGCTCTCCGAACTCCCGCTTTGCGCGGTGAAGATTATTGCTTAAAAACGTATTTTTTATCCTTAGATGAAAGCACCTTCGAAGTACTCGATTTCTCCTTCGTAAATAGAGGCGACGTCGAAACGAATGGGCACTTCTTCCCGCAGAACGGAACAAAAGTATTTCGCCATCATGCGATACCGCCGTTGCTTCTCCCTGTCTACTGCTTCCGTGGGCAAGCCGAACGCGTCGGTTGCGCGCGCCTTTACTTCCACAAAACAGTAGGTGTCGTCTTTCTTCGCAATGATGTCCGCTTCCCCGAACGGGGTTTTATAGTTGCGCTTTAAAATTTTGTAGCCGTGCTTTTTTAGGTATTGGCAGGCGGCGTCTTCTCCCTTCCGTCCCAGAATTTTCCGACGAAGGTCTTGCGGTGAATTTTGCATATTCCCTCTTCCCTGATTGCGGCAATGTGCTGCGCCGTGCCGTACCCCGCGTTGCGTTCGAACCCATATGCGGGAAAATCTTTAGCGTATTCGCACATGAGCGCGTCCCTGTACACCTTGGCGAGAATGCTCGCCGCGCCGATGGAATAGGAGAGCGCGTCTCCCTTGATAATGCTTTTTTGCGGCAAAGCAATGTCGAGCGTCATATTGCCGTCGGTGATCACAAAATCCGCCGCAGGGCTAAGCCCTTCCACCGCGCGTTTCATACACAGCCGCGTTGCCTGTAAGATGTTGATTTCGTCGATGACGGAAGCCTGTACTTCCTCGATGCGGTAGGCAATTGCGCGTTCCTTGATGAGCTCGGCAAGCGCTTCCCGCTTCTTGGGGGAAAGCTTCTTGCTGTCGTCTATTCCCTCGATGAGCGTACTCTCTTCCGTCGGCATAATCACCGCCGCGCACACGACGGGACCCGCGAGCGGACCTCTGCCCACTTCGTCCACGCCCGCCACGGCGCGAAAACCGCTTTGTTCAAGCTCCCGCTCGTAACGTAGTTTATCGTTGTTTTTTTCCATAATCACTCCGAGGGCGGGTTGCTCCAATCGGTAGGCTCGTCCAAACAAATCCTGCCAAGCTTGCCTTTGCGGAAATCGTCGATGAGTGCGCGTTCTCCCCGCTCGTAGTCGTACTCGCCGCCGCGCAGTAAAAATCCGCGCCGCGTGCAAACCTGTTCGAGCATTGCAAGCGGTTCCCCGCCCGTAATGCCGTAACGCTCTTTCAGCGCTTCGGGGTACTTTTGCCAAAGCTCGCCCAAGAGAAACAGCGCGATTTCGTCGAACTCCAAAATGTCGTCGTTAATGCTTCCGAGGCAGGCGAGCCGCCGCGCAAGAATTTGGTTCTCGCAGGAGGGGGGCATAGAACCGGGAGTATCCAACAATTCGAACGCACCGCACTTCACCCATTGCTTACTGCGGGTAACCCCCGCCTTGTCGCCCGTCTGCGCTTTCTTCCCGCCCGAGAGCAAATTGATGAGCGTGCTCTTGCCCGTGTTGGGAATGCCCGCCACCATAAACCTGAGCGGGCGCGCCGAACCCTTTTCCGCAAGCCGCGCCGAGCGTTCCACCGTAACCTCCTGCATGGCGACAAGTAAAGCACGGGAAGACGCGGGCGAAGTCGCCGCGCATTTAATCGCCTTCATGCCCCGCTCGCGCATGGCGGCAAGCACGCCGTCCGTTTTTCCGTCCGCAAGATCGCTCTTGTTGAGCAAAAACAAAATCGGCTTATTGCCCGCAAGCTCCGTAAGTTTTGGATTATACGAGGAAACGGGTGCCCGCGCATCCAGCACGATAAGCACCGCGTCGCATAATTTTAAGTTGTCTTGCATCATGCGCACGGCTTTCGCCATATGCCCGGGATACCACTGTATCTGTTTCATACCCACTCCGCGTCCCTTTTAAAAGGCTCAATCCAACAAATCGGGTCTGTGCTGCTTGGTCACTTTCAACGCCTGTTCTCTGCGCCATTTATCGATTTCCGCATGATTGCCGCTGCGCAGTACTTCGGGCACGGTAAGCCCGCGGTACTCCACGGGGCGCGTGTATTGCGGATATTCCAAGAGGTTTTCCGAAAAGCTTTCCTGCACCAACGATTCGGGGGAAAGCACGCCGTCCACGTAGCGCGAAACGCAATCCGCCACCACCATGGCGGGAAGCTCCCCGCCCGTTAGCACGTAGTCTCCGATAGACAGTTCTTCGTCGATAAACAAATCGATTGCGCGTTGGTCGATTCCCTCGTAGTGCCCGCACAGCATTACGATGTGCTCGTAAGCGGCAAGCTCGAACACATGCTCCTGCTTGAACGTCTTGCCCTTGGGGGAAAGGTAAATTCTGCGTGCCTTGTGCTCGGGGTCAACGGCTTCGATCGCGCTCCCGATGGGCTGCGGCGTCATCACCATGCCTGCGCCGCCGCCGAAGGGATAATCGTCGCACTTCTTGTGCTTGTCCTCGGTGTAGTCGCGCAAGTTGATAACTTCTATTTGCAATTTTCCCTCTTTCACCGCCCTGCCTACGATACTCTCATAGAGTGGCGCAAACATTTCGGGAAAAAGCGTTAAAATACTTATCTTCATAAAAAGCCTTTTACAAATTTGCTTTATTTAACGACTGTTATCTTGTAAATATTTATTTCAATAGGCGGTTCGGTTTTCCCTAAAATTTGAAGTTTAAACTTTATTTTATAACTGCCCGCTTTGGTTGCCTTAAACGTATAGACAAATGTTCCACCCCCCATAATCTCAGGGTCGTTGTCGATTGGCACAAACTCCCTTGTTACGTACTCTACACCCGACTTGGGGGTAATGTTATAGTCCCATCTATACGCCGTACCCCCGTGCGCATCCAAAGTGATTTCAAACGTATCGTCCACCGCCACGTCTTCCAACGAATACGTATTCGTAATTTCGCTGTTACATCCCGCTAACGCCATAATAATAAACGCCACAAGACTTAAAATGAAAAATCGTTGTAAGGTTTTTCTCATGGTTCTTTCTCCATACTCAGAATAGCGCAATCATGGGCAAAAGCCGCCGCTTACAAAACCGCAACTTCTTTAAAACGCTTTTCCGAAACGGTGATGCGCTTGTGTTCCAAATCTATGTCCGTAATCACGCCTGTCGCCGCGGGGAACAAAATTTCCTTCTCGCCCTGCATCAGCGTATAAATGTCGGTCGCCGCCTGACGGATCGCCGCAAGCGTGCCGAGCACAGCCCCCTCTTCCGTCACGATTTCCGCACCCAACAAATCGGCGATATAGTACCGCCCCTCTTCGGGTTCGGGCGCTTCCTCGCGTGGAATAGAAACTTCCCTGCCGCGAAGCAGCTCCGCCGCGTTGCGGTCGGGCACGCCGCGCAGTCCCAAAAATACCGTGCCGTCGCCCACACGCACGGAGAGCACCTTAAATTCCTCGCCCCCCAAGAACACGCGTTTCAGCCCGCGAAAGTCGTCCGCCGTATCGGTAAACGGCTTTATTTTCAGTTCGCCGCGAATGCCCTGCGGCTTTAAAACTTCTCCGATAATCAACTGTTTTTCCATATTAAAACCCGAACAAACCGTTTACGATTTCTCTGATATGCTTCTGCGTATCTTCCTTATTCGCCTCGCTCTTTACGATTTCGATGTGCTCCGTTTCGCGGAAGCGCTCGAAAAGCTGCAAATAAGTTTTATGAACGGTAAGCTGTTTTTCCTGCGTTTCGTAACGCTCGCGCTCGTTCCGCCGCCCCAAACGCCGCGCCGAAACTTCCACCGGCACGTCGATATAAACGGTCAAATCGGGCGGGAGCATTTCCATTGCAAGACGGTTGAGCCCAATCACCCATTCGAGGGGCGCCGCACCGCTGTTATAGGCAAACGAAGAGAGGTAATACCTGTCGCAAAGCACGGTTACGCCCGCGTCGAGCTTGCCCATAATTCCGTTTACGGAATTGGTGATATGGTCGAGCCTGTCGGCGGCGAACAGCGCGGCAATCGCCCGCTCGTCCGCGTCTAACCGCCCGCTCATGCAGGCGCGAAGCTGCGCGCCGAACAGTGAATCGGTGGGTTCGTGCGTCGTATAACACTCCACTCCCATGCCCGTAAGATACTTTGCGAGCATACTCATCTGCGTGCTTTTTCCGCATCCGTCCGTTCCCTCGAATACGATGAACTTTCCTCTTTTCGTAGTTGTTTGAGTCATAATATTCCTGTATAAGAAATTTTTTCCCTACTATTATATCAAAAGCCCGCGCTCTTGTCAAACGCGGGCATTCTTTATTTTAAGTTTGCGTCTTTTTTATTTTAGCGGAACAGGTCGCTCTTTGCCGATAAAGATCACGCCGAGGGTACCCGGTCCGCAATGGGAACCGATAACAGGACCGACGATTTGCCGCACGATGTGCGCATTGGGGCGTTTCTCCAAAATGAGGTCGCGGAGTTTATCGCCCTCCTCTTTGCAGTCGGCATCCACAACGTAGACGGAATATTTATCCTCGTCGGTCAGCTCGCTAACAACCTTTGCCGCAAGCGTGGAAATGGCTTTCTTCCTGCCGCCGAGCTTGGCAAGCACTTTCAGCCCGCCCTCTTCGTCTACGGACAGCATGGGCTTTAACCCCAATACCGTACCCGCAAACGCCGCGAAGCCCGAACACCGCCCGCCGCGTTTGAGGTGCATGAGATCGTCTACCACGAAATACACGCACACGCGGTTCGTAAAATCCTTTAAAAAGTTTAAAATTTCTTCGTCGCTCGCGCCGTTTTGTTTTAATATCGCCGCCTGCTCCACCTGAATGCCCGTTCCCAAACTGATGCTCTTGGTGTCGAACACGGTGAGCTTGCGTTCGGGGAATTGCGCTTTCAGCTCTTCGTACGCCGCGTCGAGCTGGGCGAACGTGCCGCTGAGCTTATGCGAAAAACTCACGTACAGCACATCTTCCCCTTTCTCGAAATAGGGCGTTAAAATCTCTTTATAATCCTCAGGATTGAGCGCCTGCGTTTTGGGAATCTCCCCGCCGCGCACGCTGTTATAAAAATGCCCGAAATCGGTTTTTTCTCCCAAGTCGTAATCATATTCTTTTCCCGCAAGCACGTAGGGCATGGAGATATAGTCGAGATTTAATTCCTTGACGCGGGTATGCCAAAGCTCCCCGTTGGAATCGCAAAGTAAAACGCTCAATATTCGCCTCCTTCTTTAACGTTTTTGTAAAGAAATTATACAATATCGGGCGGGCTTTGTCAACACGTTTGACAGCCCATTATTTTAGTTTACGCGCAAGCCAAGGCAAAAATGCCTTGAACGCAGACGGCACGGCATAGCTTTCGGCGATTTTTTCCGCGCTCGCCCAAACAAACTGCGGGGCTTTCTCCCGTGCACGAACCAAGTAACCCGTCATGTGCCATTCCACGTGCGTGAAAATATGCTTTGCTTTTCTTTCCGCAATCACTTCGCCGTAATGCTCGGGTTCGTCCTCAATAAAGGGGAACTGCCACATACCCGCAAGCAAGCCTTTCTCTTCCCGCTTGACGAGTGCGAACTCCTCTCCATGGCACAGCACGAGCACCTGCTTATTTTCTATCCTGCGCGCCCGCTTTTCCGCGCGAACGGGGAAGCTTTCCTCGTTGCCGTTAAGATGCGCAAGGCAAAGCGTTTGCCACGGGCATTCGCCGCATAGGGGCGCGCCGTTGGGCACGCACACGATTGCCCCTAACTCCATGAGCGCCTGACAAAAATCGCCCGCCTCCTCGGGATAGACCTCGCGCAGACGCTCTGCGAACTTGCTTTTCGTTTCGGGCGCGTCAATGCTCTCTCCGCTTGCAAGCAAGCGCGTGAGCACGCGCAACACGTTGCCGTCTACCGCGGGGCAGGGAAGATTATAGGCAATCGAACAAATCGCCCCCGCCGTGTAATCGCCTACCCCCGACAAGGCACGCACGCCGTTATAGTCTTTGGGAAAACCGTTCTCGGCAATCGTCTTTGCCGCCGCGTGCAGGTTGCGAGCGCGGGAATAATACCCAAGCCCCTCCCACGCTTTCAGCACTTCTTCCGTACTTGCGGAAGCGAGCGCCTCCGCCGTGGGGAAGCGCTCCAAAAATTTTCTATAGTATTCCTTTACCGCTTCCACCCGCGTCTGTTGAAGCATGATCTCCGATACCCAAATGCGGTACGGGTCGTGCGTTCCCCGCCAAGGGAGCGTGCGTTTGTTTTGCGCGTACCATGCAAGCAGTGGCTGAACGGCTGCGCGCAAGCGTTGTATTTCGTCCATATGCGTTAGAAAAGTCCTACGATTTTGCCGTTTTCGTCCACGTCTACGGCTTCTGCCGCGGGCACTTTGGGAAGCCCCGGCATAGTGAGAATGTTGCCCGTGAGCACAACCACGAAGCCCGCGCCCGCCGAAACTTTTACGCTTCTCACCGTCACCTCGAAGTCTTTGGGCGCGCCGAGCTTTTTCGCGTCGTCCGAAAAGGAGTATTGCGTTTTCGCCATGCACACGGGAGTATTCCCAAACCCGAGCGCGGTGAGTTTTTCGATTTGCTCGTCCGCTTCGGGGGTGTAGACAACGCCCTTTCCGCCGTACACTTTGGTAACGACGGCGCCTATTTTATCGCGAATGGGAAGCTTTTCGTCGTAGCAGAAACGGAACTCATTTGGCTTCTCCGAAAGCCGAACAACCTCGCGCGCAAGCTCTTCACCGCCCTTGCCGCCCTCCGCCCAAACGGTGGAAAGCACCACGTTTGCGCCGAGCTGAGCGCACTTTTTCATAACGAGCGCGATTTCCGCATCGGTATCGGTAGGGAAGCGGTTGATTGCCACGACCGCGGGAAGTCCATACACTTTCGTGATGTTTTCGAGATGCCTTAGCAGGTTGGGAAGTCCCGCTTCGAGCGCCTGCAAGTTTTCCGCGCCCAACTCGTCCTTCTGCAAGCCGCCGTGCATTTTCAGCGCGCGCACCGTACCGACAATGACCACCGCCGCGGGTTTCAATCCCGCAACGCGGCATTTGATGTCGAGAAATTTTTCTGCGCCCAAATCTGCGCCGAAGCCCGCTTCGGTTACAACGTAGTCGGCAAGCTTCAACGCGATGCGCGTAGCGAGTACGGAATTGCACCCGTGCGCGATATTCGCAAACGGACCGCCGTGTACGATTGCGGGCGTGCCCTCGAGCGTCTGTACGAGGTTGGGTTTTAATGCGTCTTTCAAGAGCGCGGTCATCGCGCCCGCCGCTTTCAAGTCTCCCGCCGTAACGGGTTTGCCCTCGTAGGTGTAGCCCACGATGATGCGGGCAAGGCGCGTTTTTAAATCGGACAAGGAAGTGGCAAGGCAGAGCACCGCCATGATTTCGCTTGCCACGGTAATGTCGTAACCGTCCTTGCGGGGCACGCCGTTCTTGCCGCCGCCCAAGCCGTCTTCCACAAAGCGAAGTTGTCGGTCGTTCATGTCCACACACCTGCGCCAAGTGATTTTTTCGGGGTCGATATTCAGTTCGTTGCCTTGGAAAATATGATTGTCGAGCATGGCGGCAAGCAAGTTGTTCGCCGCGCCGATTGCGTGGAAGTCGCCCGTGAAATGCAGGTTGATATCTTCCATGGGAATGACCTGCGCGTAGCCCCCGCCCGCCGCGCCGCCTTTGATACCGAACACAGGACCGAGCGACGGTTCGCGAAGCGCCACGACGGTCTTCTTGCCGATACGGGAAAGCCCGTCCGCAAGCCCGATGCTCGTGGTCGTCTTGCCCTCGCCCGCAGGGGTGGGCGTGATTGCGGTCACGAGAATGAGCTTGCCCTCTTCCCCTTTTCGCTCCTGCACGGATAAGTCTATTTTTGCCTTATATTTGCCGTAGTATTCTACTTCGTCTTCCGAAAGCCCTAACTTTTTCGCAATTTGCGAAATATGCCTAATGTTCGCTTCCTGCGCAATTTGAATATCTGATTTCAAAAAGCACCTCCAAGGTTCACAAATTTTTGTTGGTCCTTACTTAAAATACCGCACGGCGCTTTCGAACAGGCGCATATCGTAATTGCCGGGAACGTTTTTATACAGCCCGTAACCCTTGCGCTCGGAGTGCCCCATTTTGCCGAACACCCTGCCGTCGGGCGACAAAATTCCCTCGACTGCCTGCACGCTTCCGTTGGGATTGAAATGCACGTCCATGCTTGCTCTGCCCGCAAGGTCGACGTACTGCGTCATGATTTGTCCGTTTGCGGCAAGCTTCTTAATAAGCTCGTCGCTTGCAACGAATTTGCCCTCGCCGTGCGAAACGGGTACGGAGAATATATCTCCCGTGCGTACGCCGCTGAGCCAAGGAGATTTTACGGAAGCCACCCGCACGCGCACAATGCGCGACTGATGCCGCCCGATTTCGTTATAGGTAAGCGTGGGGCAATTCCCGTCGGTATCCTCAATCTTTCCGTACGGTAAAAGCCCGAGTTTTATTAACGCTTGGAAACCGTTGCCGATGCCGCCCATAAGTCCGTCGCGCTCTTCCAAAAGCGCGGTGATCTCTTCCTTGATTTGCTCGCCGCGCAAAAGTGCCGCGATAAATTTAGCCGCGCCGTCAGGTTCGTCGCCGCCCGAAAATCCGCCGGGGATAAACACGATTTGACTTTCCTTGATACGGGAAGCGAGCTTCTCCGCCGAACGCAACAAGTCCTCTTGGGTGCGGTTGCGAACGACGAAAATTTCGGGACGCGCGCCCGCGTCGGAAAACGCTTTCGCCGCATCGTATTCGCCATTGGTACCCGGGAATACGGGAATGAGCACCTTGGGCGCGGCATTCGGCGTATTGCAAACGGCGGGGCTTATCAGCGAACTTGTAAAGGTTTCCGCCTCACGCTTGGGCGCGGGAATATTGCAGGGGTAAACGGGTTCGAGCTTGTTCTCGTACAGCCGTTGCAACTCGCCGAGCGAGAGCTCTTCGCCCCCCTTGGTAATCGTTCTTTCCGATGTCGTCGTGCCGAGCGGAACGCCGATTGCGTCGCTGCCCGCAAGCTCGATAATAAAGGAGCCGTAGCCGTAACCGAAAAGCTCTTCCTCGCTAAGCGAAGACGAGAAGCGGAACCCGAGCCCGTTGCCGAGGCACATTTTAAGCACCCCTTCCGCAACGCCGCCAAAGCCCGGGGTATATACGGAGAGCGCGCCGCGCAAACGGATAAGATTGGTGACCGTTCTGAAATTGCGAAGTAACGACGCGGTAACGGGCAACCCGTCCTCGTCGTATTCGGGAACGAGGAGCACTACCTTATGTCCCGCGCCCTTGAATTCGGGAGAGATGACGTCGCGCACTTTTCCCGTCGTCACCGCAAAGGAGAGGAAGGTGGGCGGAACGTCGATATTCTCGAAACTGCCGCTCATACAATCGTTCCCGCCGATTGCCGCAACGCCGAGCTCGGTTTGCGCTTTAAACGCACCGAGGAGCGCCGACAGGGGCTGTCCCCAACGGACGGGATCGCGTTTCGGATTTAAGAAATTTTCTTGGAAAGAAAGATAGACGTCTTGAAAGCTTGCACCCGTTGCAATGAGCTTGCTCACGCTCTCCACGACCGCAAGATACGCGCTGTGGTAGGGGCTCTTTTCGGCGATATACGGATTGCCGCCCCAAGCCATAAAGGAGACGGTATCGGTGTGTCCCTTTTCTGCGGAGACAAGGTGAACCATTGCCTGCGCGGGAGTTTGCTGATACTTGCCGCCGAAAGGCATGAGCACCGTGCCCGCACCGATCGTCGAATCGAACCGTTCGGCAAGTCCGCGCTTGGAGCAAATATTCAAGCCGCAAGCGAGCGAGCGCATTCCGTTCGCAAAGGCGGGATATTCCGTTTGCTTGTAATTTTGAATGGGCGCGGGCGCAATATCGATATGCTTTTCCGCGCCGCCCAAATGCAAAAACTCTCTCGAAATATCTACAATCGTCTTGCCGTTCCAAGTCATGACGAGGCGGGAATTTGCGGTGACTTCCGCAATCACCGTCGCCTGCAAATTTTCTCTTGCCGCAAGCGCGATGAATTCGTCCGCCTTGTTCGCTTCCACCACGACTGCCATGCGCTCCTGCGATATGGAAAGAGCAAGCTCTGTACCGTCCAATCCGTCGTGCTTTTGGGGCACGGCGTTTAAGTTGATTTTTACGCCGTCGGCAAGCTTGCCGATTGCAACGGCAACGCCGCCCGCGCCCAAGCCGTTACACCGCTTGACGAGCAGCATTGCACGCTTATTGCGTAGCAGGCGTTGGAGCTTTCTCGTCTCGAGCGCACCGCCGCAGCCGTCCCGTCCTGTTTTGCCGCCGATAAGAATTACTTTATCGCCGACAGCGGGAGCAACTCTTCGCACGTTCTCTTCGGGTACGGCGGCAATCACCGCGCCCATTTCAAGGCGCTTTTCCGCATACCCATCGTGGTATATCTCGTCTACCTGCCCCGTAGCAAGCCCGATTTGATTGCCGTAACAAGAAGCCCCTGCCGCCGACGCCGTTGCAATCTCGCGCTGAGAGAGTTTGTCATTCGCCATTTCGGAAACGGGGCGCAAAGGATTCGCCGCACCCGTCACGCGCATGGCGGCATAGGCGTAGCTTCTGCCCGAAAGCGAATCGCGGATCGCGCCGCCGAACGGCTCGATTCCCGTGGGGTAATTGTTCGTTGCGTTTTGAAAGAGCAACAGCCAATCTTCGTCGTTGCCGTCTATCGTCACTTTTACTTTTAGCGTACAGGCGTCGTTCTCTTCCGATTCGATCTTACCGAGCAGCCCGCGCTTTTTTAACAGCTTGCATGCAATCGTGCCGACGTCCATGAGGTTGACGGGGGTTTTGTCCCCCACCTCGTCACGCGCCCCCAAGTATTCTTTATAGGCATTTGCAAGAAGTCCGTCCTCGAACTCCACCTTATCAATGGTGGTACGGAAGGCGGTATTGCGGCAACGATCCGACCAATAGGCATCGATCGTGCGGATTTCCGTTACGGTAGGGTCGCGCCGTTCCGAACGGAAATAGTCGCGGCACAGCGCAATGTCGTCCGCGTCCATTTTAAGTCCGTACCGCTCGGCAAACGTCTTTAACTCCTCTTTCGTGTAGTCGATAAATCCGTGCAACGTTTCCACTTCCGTAGACACGGGGTACTCGATTTTCAGTGTGCGGGGTTTGGAGAGGCTCGCCTCTCTGCTCTCCGCAGGGTTGATGACATAACGCTTGAGCGCGCTCAAATCCTCCTCGCGCACATTTCCGTAAACGGCGTAAACCTTTGCCGTGCGAATGACGGGACGAGTGCCCATACTCACGAGCTGAATGCACTGCGCCGCCGAATCGGCACGCCCGTCGAACTGCCCGGGAAGATATTCCACCGCGAACACGCGCGCACCCGCAAGGTCGGCGCCCTCCGTCGTCGTGTCCGTCTGCGGCTCGGAAAACACGGTTTTTACGCAACGGTAAAAAAGCTCTTCTTCGATATCCTCCGCGTCATAGCGGTTGATAACGCGAATGCGCTCCACACCCGTTAAGCCGAGCAAATTCCTTGCGTCTGCAAGCAGTGTTTTCGCCTCGTGGTCGAAACCCTCTTTCTTCTCTACGTAAATTCGATAAACCATAAAAACCTCTTCACACTTTTCTTTGCTTGACGCGCAAAGAAAAGTTCGTGATTTGAGGGAAAC
>CAMWUS010000026.1 GCA_947177495.1 uncultured Clostridia bacterium | reverse complement strand
CATTATACTTGTATCCATTTGTTTTCTTGCGGGACGATTGCTTGTGCTTCGGGGAGAACGCTTTTTACCGTGCGTTCGAATTTTTTCGTGCTCACCGTGTGCGAGAAGGGCGGAAACGCGTTGTCGAAGTGGTCGGCAAGTACCGCCTTGGGCGCAAAGCGTTGTAAAAACGGCACCATATATTTGTGCATCTTCGTCCGTCCCTGATAGGGGAATACCAACATATCCGCGCCTGCGGGGTATTGCACTTCGTCCGTCATGCCCGCGGAGCCGAGCACCGTTACCGTCTTTTGCCCGTCCGAAATTTCCAAGGTGTAAATTTCGTCGTCCTGCATTTTGTATTCCCGCATTCCGTGCAGGAGCCTGATCGAGCGGGGCAGCATCAAGTAGGTGCGCGGGGAGAGCGCAATGCGCGCGAGCGTGCCTGCATCGAATACGCAATGTTTGCCCTGATGCACCTTTACCGTAAAATTGCCGACGGTAATTTCGTCGCCTGCCCTGTACGCGGTCATCTTATTAGTGTTGACGCCGTGCTTGGCGATACGGTCGATTCCCCCTTGCGAGACGAAGCATTTGGGAATGCCCGCTTCGAGAAACTTTGCGATATCCGAAAAATGGTCGATATGGGGGTGGGTAATAAAAACGGCGTCGGCAGTTGCCGCTTCTTCCAAAGGAAGGGGCGGTAATTTTTTGTTACGCCGAAAATACGGGTCGATTAAAATGCGCGTGTTTCCCGATTCGAGTAGGAGGGTTGCCGTGCCGTACCATTTCAATTTCATATGTACAAAGCTCCGCTTATAATTTTACCACTTGTGCCGAAAATTTAATCATCGTTTGAAATTTTTTTTGAAAGCGAGCGTTTATGTTGACCACGTCGAAATTTTGTGTTAAAATAAGGTAAAAAATTCGAGAGGCATTTTATGAAGACCGTATACACCTGTTTTTGTACGGACGTCATTCATGATGGACATAGAAATATTATCGCCAAAGCGCGGGAGCTTGGGCGCGTGGTAGTGGGCGCGCTCAGCGACGAGGCGCTTATTCGCTACAACCGTTTCCCCACGGCAACGCTCGAAGAGCGCATGGCTGCATACGCTCAGCTCGACGGAGTGGATGAGGTCGTCGTGCAAGAGGACATGCTCTACGACGAAATTTTGGAACGGCTTCGTCCCGACTACGTTATCCACGGCGACAATTGGCGGGAAGGTCCCGAAGCGGCGATCCGCGCCAACGCGGTTGCCGTGCTAGAAAAGCTTGGGGGGGGATGCCTAATAGAAGTTCCCTACACGGTGAGTGAAGAGGCGAGACGGGTAGACAAGATTTTAAAAGAAAAGCTGTCTATGCCCGAATACCGCCGTCGCCGTTTGAAACAGCTTGTAAAGCTTTGCCCCATTGTAAAAACGTTGGAAGTACATAGCGGGCTTACGGGTATCATCGCGGAAAAGACGGTGGTGGAGCGTGACGGCAAGCTTGACCAATTCGATGCCATGTGGGTGTCGTCGCTGTGCGATTCCACGGCGAAGGGCAAACCCGACATCGAACTTGTGGATATGTCGTCGAGATTAAGAACGATCGACGACGTAATGGAAGTGACCACCAAGCCCATCATCTTGGACGGCGACACGGGCGGGCTCACCGAGCACTTCGTGTACAACGTGCGCACGCTTGAACGCATGGGCGTTTCCGCGGTCATTATCGAGGACAAAACGGGCTTGAAAAAGAACAGCCTGTTCGGCACGGAAGTGGAGCAGACGCAAGCGGACGTAGCGGATTTCTGCCACAAGATCGCGGCGGGCAAGAGCGTTCAGCTCACCGAAGACTTTATGATTATCGCGCGTATCGAGAGCCTCATTTTGGAGCGGGGCATGGAGGACGCGCTTACGCGGGCGCACGCCTACGTCAATGCGGGCGCCGACGGCATTATGATCCACAGCCGCAAAAAAGACCCTGCGGAGATTTTCGAGTTCTGCGATAAGTTCCGTAAAGAGGACAAGAAAACGCCTATCGTGGTAGTGCCCACGTCGTTCAATTCGGTTACCGAAGAGGAGCTTGCGCGGCACGGAGTAAATATCGTTATCTACGCCAACCAACTCACGCGGAGTGCGTTCCCTGCGATGCGCGACACGGCGGCGGAAATTCTTAAAAATCACCGCGCGTTAGAAGTGGACGACAAGCTGATGCCTTTCCGCGATATCATTACGCTCATCGACGAGCTTTGAGGGAAGTATGTTGACGGAAGCGCAATTCGAAGCTTACATAAAAGCGGAAAGCGAGGGCAGGGCGACAGAGGAACAGCTCGCGGCTTTGCAGCCTTACCGCGTAAAGCGGGCAATCTTTTTGGCGGCGGGGCTGGGTTCGCGCATGGCGCCACTTACCCTGCATACTCCAAAGCCGCTCGTTACGGTGAACGGCACGCGCATTATCGACACGCTGTTAAAGGCGGTCGTGAAGGCGGGCATCGAAGAAATTTATCTCGTGCGCGGGTATTTGAAGGAGCAGTTCGAAGTACTCAAAAAAGAGTATCCGCAAATCAAATTTTTGGACAACCTCGATTTCGACAAGGCGAACAACATTTCCTCCGCGTTCCGTGTTGGAGAGCTGTTGGAGAATGCCTATGTGTTCGAATCGGATTTGGTTTTAAACAATCCCGCGCTCGTGAGAAAGTACGAATACCAAAGCAACTTTTTAGGCTTCCCCGTAACGGAGACCGACGATTGGTGTTTCGACGTAAACGGCGACGGCTACATCACCCGCCAAAGCGTGGGCGGGAAGAATTGCCACCAAATGGTGGGCATTTCCTATTGGGACGGTGCGGACGGCAAAAAGCTCGCGCGCGACGTTGCCGAGGTATACCATAGTGACGGCGGTGAAAAAGTGTATTGGGAACAGGTAGCGTTCAAATACAAAAAAGAAAATTACCGCGTGAAGCTTCGCCCGTGCAAACGCGGAGACGTTTTGGAAATCGACACCTACGAAGAGCTTCGGGCAATCGATAGCAGTTACCCTAAGGAGTAAGTTATGCAAATCAAAAGAAACATACTGTTAAATCCCGGTCCGTCCACCACGACGGATACCGTAAAAATGGCGCAAATCGTGCCCGATATCTGCCCGCGCGAAAAGGAGTTCGCCTCGCTCATGAAGGGGCTTCGCAGCGACCTTTTGAAAATCGTTCATGCGGACGAGAGCAAATACACCTCCGTGCTGTTCTGCGGTTCGGGGACAATCAACATCGACATTTGCTTGAACTCTCTGCTTCCTGCGGGGAAGAAGGCGCTCATCGTCAACAACGGTGCGTACAGCACGCGGGCGGCGGAAGTGTGCGCCTATTACGGGCTTGATTATATCGATTTAAAATTCCCCGTAAACGAAACGCCCGATTTGAAAAAGGTGGAGCAGACTTTAAAAGACAATCCCGAAATCGCCCTCGTGTACACCACGCACCACGAGACGGGCACGGGGCTTTTAAACCCCATTCGCGAGCTCGGTGCGCTTGCGCACAAGTACGGCGCGATTTTCGTAACCGACACTACTTCGAGCTACGCCATGATTCCCATCGATATGGAGCGCGACAATTTGGACTTCGTTATGGCATCCGCGCAGAAGGGCATTATGGGCATGACGGGGCTTTCGTTCATCGTGGGGAACAAGGCGGAAATCATTAAATCCAAAGATTATCCCACCCGTTCCTACTATTGCAATTTGTATTTGCAGTATGACTTTTTCGAGCGCACGGGGGAGATGCACTTCACCCCGCCCGTGCAGACGATATACGCCGCGATCCAAGCGCTCAAAGAGTACTTCGCGGAAGGGGAGCAGGCAAAGTGGGCGCGGCACACCCGCGTGTTCGAAGCCATTCAAAAAGGGCTTTCTCAGCTCGGCTTCCGCAACTATATTAAGAAAGAATTACAATCGGGGCTTGTGGCTTCGGCAATCTATCCCGACGATGAAAATTGGGATTTCGAGAAGGTACACGACTACTGCTACGAACGCGGGTTCACCATTTACCCCGGTAAAATTTCCACCACCAACACGTTCCGTCTGTGCGCGCTCGGCGCAATCGACGAAAGTGATATAACGGCATTTTTCAAGGTGCTAAAAGAGGCGCTCGTTGCCAATAAAATAAGCGTGCCCGTGAAGTATAAGGACGGTAACAAATGACGCTCGGATTTTTAAAGGATTACGACTTTTTCACGGGCGTGCCCGATTCGCTGTTGCAACCGCTTTGCAATTATCTCATGCAGAAGTACGGTGCAAACAACGCGCACCATATCATTGCCGCAAACGAGGGCAACTGCGTGGCGCTCGCCGCGGGGCATTACCTCGCTACGGGGAAAGTGCCCGTGGTGTACTTGCAAAACAGCGGTATCGGCAATATCGTAAACCCCGTCGCATCGCTGTTAAACGATAAGGTGTACGGCATTCCCTGTATCTTCCTTGTGGGTTGGCGCGGAGAGCCCGGCGTTCACGACGAGCCGCAACACGTCTTTCAAGGCGAGGTTACGGTAAAGCTTTTAGAGGACATCGGCATTGCGACCTGCGTGATTTCCAAAGACACGACGGAGGAGCAAGCGGCAAAACAGCTTGCAGCTTGGCAGCCTCTCTTGCAGGCGGGCAAACAAGTGGCGTTCGTCGTGAAGAAGGGCACGTTTACATTCGACGGAAAAATGACCTACAAAAACAGCAACCCCATGCTGCGCGAAGAAATCATTCGCCGCGTCGTAAAGGCGGCGGGGGATGACGTTATCGTGAGCACCACGGGCAAGGCGAGCCGCGAGTTGTTCGAACTGCGCGAACAAGCGGGCGAGGCGCACGGCAAAGATTTTCTTACCGTAGGCTCCATGGGACACAGCTCGTCGATCGCGCTGAAAATCGCGATGGAAAAGCAGTCGCGCGTTTGGTGTATCGACGGCGACGGCGCGGCACTCATGCACATGGGCGCAATGGCGGTCATCGGCACGAGCGGAGCGGAAAACTTCGTACATATCGTGATCAACAACGGCGCGCACGAGAGCGTGGGCGGGCTTCCCACCGTCGGCGCGAAAATAAATTTGTGCAAAATTGCGGAAGGGTGCGGCTATAAAATCGCGCTATGCGCTCGTTCCTTTGAAGAGCTCGAAAGCGCGCTTGAATGCGTGAAAGGGGAGAAAGGTCCCGTCTTTTTAGAAGTAGAATGCGCAATCGGCGCGCGGGAGAACTTGGGGCGCCCCACCACGAGCGCACAGGATAACAAGCGCGCATTCATGGAATATTTAAAAAAACTGTCTTAAAGCCGAAAGGCAATACGGAGGTATGTTATGGAACAGGAACCCGAACTCATTGCTGAGGAAGCGGAACGGGAGGCGGCAAACGCCGCCGACAGCCGTGCGCTTTACGAGGTTAAAACAAAATTTTTGGGGCGTACGGGCAAGGTGACCGCGCTCCTCAAAGGAATGCGCGACATTGCGGCGGAACACCGCCCCGCATTCGGGAAAAAGATCAACGAGCTTCGCGAAACGCTCGAAGCGAAGTTTGCCGCTTACGAAGAGAAGTTAAAGGCAAAGGAGATGTCGCGCCGTCTCGAAAAAGAGAAAATCGACGTCACCATGCCGGGCAAACACAGAAAGCAGGGCGCGTTGCACCCCGTAACGCGGGTGCGCAACATGCTCATCGACATCTTCGCTGGCATGGGCTTCGAGGTGTTCGAGGGGCCCGAGATCGAGAGCGACTACTATAACTTCACCGCGCTCAATACGCCCGCCGACCACCCTGCGCGGGATATGCAGGATACCTTCTATCTTACCGACGAATTTTTGCTTCGCACGCAGACGAGCGCGGGGCAAATCCGCTATATGGAAAAACGCAAACCGCCCTTTAAAATGCTGTCGCCGGGGCGTGTGTTCCGCTCGGACGACGACGCCACCCATTCGCCCATGTTCCACCAAATGGAGGGGCTTGTGGTAGACAAGGGCATTACGCTCTGCGATTTGCAGGGCATGCTCGACGAGTTCGCGCGCGCCGTATTCTCGGAAACGAGCAAGACGCGCTTGCGCCCGTCCTACTTCCCGTTTACGGAACCGTCCGTCGAAGTAGACGTGTCGTGCGCTTCCTGCGGCGGAAAGGGCTGTTCGCTGTGCAAGGGCACGGGTTGGATCGAGGTGCTCGGCGCGGGCATGGTCAACAGACGCGTGCTCGAAAACTGCGGCGTAGATCCCGACGAATATTCGGGCTTTGCGTTCGGCATGGGTGTGGAGCGTATCGCTATGCTCAAATACGGCGTGAACAACATCAAACTGCTTACGGAAAACGACGTTCGGTTTTTGGAACAGTTCAAGGATTGAGGAGAGAGTTATGTTAGTACCTTTGAGTTGGTTAAAAGATTACGTAGATATCACCATTTCCGCGGAGGAATTGCAGGAAAAACTTTTCTCGTGCGGCTTCGAGGTGGAAGAACTGACAAAGCTCGGGAAAGACGTAACGGGAGTCGTCGTCGGCAAAGTTCTCGAAACGGCGAAACACCCCGACGCCGATCGGCTCACCGTCTGCAAGGTGGATTGCGGGGAATACGGCGTAAAGCAAATTTGTACCGCCGCAACCAACGTGTTTGCGGGCGCGCTTGTGCCCTGCGCGCTCGACGGGGCTACCGTTTTGCATGAGGGCGGCGTTCAGAAAATCAAGAACGGCAAACTGCGCGGCGTTGCTTCCGAGGGTATGTTCTGCTCGGGCGAGGAACTCGGCATTAACGACGATTACTACGAGGGCGCGGAATTCAACGGCATTCTCATTTTAAAGGAAGAGGACGCGAAAATCGGGCAGGATATCAGAGAGGTTGTAGGGCTTGACGATTGGCTGTTCGATATCTCCATCACCGCCAACCGCCCCGACTGCCAAAGTATTTTGGGCATTGCGCGCGAGGTAGCCGCTATTTTAAAACAGCCGCTCAAATTCCCCGCGCTCGACTATAAAGCGGTTCCCACGAGCGTAAAAATTCCCGTTACGGTGGAAGAGCCCGCGCTCTGCCCGCGCTATATGGGGCAGTACGTTGCAAACGTTAAAATCGGCACAGCGCCGCAGTGGATGCGCCGCAGGCTCGCGCTGTGCGGCTTGCGCTCGGTGTCCGATATCGTGGATATTACAAACTTCGTCTTGCTCGAAATGGGACAGCCCATGCACGCGTTCGACAGGAGCTTTTTGCGCGGCGGTAAAATTATCGTGCGCAGGGCGAAGAAGGGCGAGAAAATCGTCACGCTCGATGAAAAAGAATTCAAACTCGATACTTCTAATTTGCTCATTTGCGACGGCGAGGGCGGTGTGGCGCTCGCGGGCATTATGGGCGGGCTGAATAGTGAAATCAAGCCCGATACCAAAGACGTATTCTTCGAGGCGGCGAAGTTCGCGCGCGACAGCGTGAGAAAAACTTCCCGCGCGTTGGGACAGCGCAGCGATTCCTCCGCGCGTTTTGAAAAGGGGGTAGACGCCTACACGCCCGAAGTCGCTATGAAGCGCGCTATGCACCTCGTGGAGGAGCTCGGTTGCGGACAGCCTACCGCCTACCTTACCGACGTAAACAACGCAGATATGGCACAGAAAACAATCGACACCACTTATGAAAAAATCAACGCTTTGCTTGGTATCGAAGTTCCTCAAAAGGAAGTGGACGCCATTCTTACCCGCCTCGGCTTTGGCGTGAAGAGCAAAGGGGACGCGCTTTCTGCAACCGTTCCGCTTTGGCGCGAGGACGTAGACGGTTATCCCGATCTTGCCGAAGAGGTCATTCGTTCCTACGGCTACGAGCATATCGTGCCCACGTTCTTGGAGAACGCCACCGTCACGCACGGCGGGCTGGATCTTGCACAGAAGCAGGAGCAGAAGTTCAAAAATACGTTAAAGGCGGAAGGGTATTACGAGGCTTGTAACTATTCGTTCTCTTCGCCTAAGGATTTCGACCTTTTGCGCTTGCCCGCGGATTCTCCCTTGCGCCGCGCGGTTACCATTAAAAACCCCATCGGCGAAGATTTGTCGGTAATGCGCACCACCTTGATTCCCACTATGCTCCAAAATATCGTGCGCAACGTGCGCAGAGGCAACGAAGCGGGCGGGCTGTTCGAGGTTGCAAATATTTTCCTTGCCGAAGAGCTTCCTTTGAAAGTTCTTCCCGAGGAGAGAAAGACCTGCGTCATCGGGCTTTGGGGGCAGGGCGATTTCTTCGATTTAAAGGGCGCGGTAGAAGCGATCGCAAACGCGTTTGATTTGCGTTTGACCTTCGAGAGCGGCGAGCGGAGCTTCTTGCACCCCGGCATTACCGCAGTCGTGAAAATGGGCGAAAAAGAGGTCGGCGTGCTCGGCGAGCTTCATCCCGCAATCGCGGCGGAGCTTGCGCTCGAAAAGAAGGTGTACTTGTGCGAGCTTGACTACGCCGCCATTTGCAAAAAATTCGCGCGGGAAATTTCCTATCACGGGCTTCCCGAATTCCGCGACGTTCAACGCGATATCGCCGTCGTGGTCAGCGAAGAGGTGACTTGCGCGCAAGTGGAAGATTGCATTTTGCGCGGCTGCAAAGCGGCGAAGAGCGCAGAACTTTTCGACGTGTACCGCGATGCCAAGCTGGGCGAAAACAAAAAGAGCATGGCGCTTCGCATTACGTTCGCGGCGGACGGCAAGGCGCTCACGCCCGAAACGACGGACAGATTCTTCAACAAAATTTTGGAGAACTTGAAACGCAACTTGGGCGCAGAATTAAGATAAATTATCCCACAAAAATACTTCGTCTTTTTGCGGGAACCCTGATAAACAAAACGGCTTCAATTCGAAGCCGTTTTTTTTGTTATTAAAGGCAAGCAAAGAGTGTTTATCCGTTTAGTTACATATAATAAGGGTATAAATAATCGTTATTATTTAAGGAGAGCAACATGCAACCGCATAGCGCCAATAAGGACGAAATTTTAAGCGAACTGAAAACCGATATTTCCAAGGGTTTGACTTCTCAGCAGGTGAGCGAGCTGCAAGCGAAATACGGCGAAAATAAGCTACAAAGCAAAAAGAAAAAATCGTTCGCCCGCAAATTCTTCGAGCAATTCAAAGACGTAATGATTATCATTCTCATCATTGCGGCGGTCGTATCCTTTGCTATCGCCTGCGTCGAGGGCGACCCGATGGAATTTTTCGAGCCCGCGCTCATTCTCGTCATCGTTATTTTAAACGCGATCATGGGCGTGGTGCAGGAGAGCAAGGCGGAAAAGGCGTTGGACGCACTGCAAAATATGTCCGCGCCGCACGCGCGCGTGATACGCGACGGCAAGGAAAATATCGTAGCCGCGTCGGAGCTTGTTCCCGGTGATATTATTTTGTTGGAAGCGGGGGACTTCGTTCCCGCCGACGCACGGCTGTTAAAGAGCGTGAGTTTGAAAAGCGAAGAATCTGCGCTCACGGGCGAATCCGTCCCCTCCGAAAAGGACGCCGACGCGGAAGTGAAAGAGAATGCACCGCTTGGCGACAGAAACAACATGGTGTTCTCGGGGTGCAGTATCACTTACGGCACGGCGACAGCCGTCGTCACCGCAACGGGCATGAACACCGAAATGGGCAAAATCGCAAACCTGCTTTCGGGCGAGGGCGACACGCAAACGCCGCTTCAAAAGAAGCTTGCAAAGCTCGGCAAATACCTCGGCTTTATGGCGCTCGGCGCGTGCGCGATCATCTTCGTGGTGGGGCTTATCGCGAAGATGCCGCCGCTCGAAATTTTCATGACGGCGGTGTCGCTCGCCGTTTCGGCAATTCCCGAGGGCTTGCCCGCAATCGTTACCATCGTGCTCGCCATCGGCGTACAGCGCATGGTCAAGAAAAACGCGATTATCAGGCGGCTTCCCGCAGTGGAAACGCTCGGGAGCGCGTCCATCATTTGTTCGGATAAAACGGGCACGCTCACCATGAACCGCATGACGCTTGTAAAGGCGTACGTAGAGGGCGAAGCGGGCGTAGAGGAAATTACCGATAACTGTTCGGAAGCCGTCAAAAAATTGCTCACTTACGGCACGCTCTGCTCCGACGGTTCGGTGGTGTTCGAGGGCGACAAAGAAACGCACGTGGGCGACCCTACCGAAACGTCTATCGTACTTGCGGCGCACAAAAACGGTATGCCCAAGGAGGAGCTGAACAAGCAGTTCCCGCGCCTTTTCGAGCTTCCGTTCGATTCGGACAGAAAGCTGATGACCACCGTCAACGAGATAGACGGCAAGAAAGTCGTGATCACCAAGGGCGCGTTCGATATGTTGGAGGCGCGTTGCGTGAAAGGCGATTTTGCGCGCGCCCGCGAGCTGTGCGAGGAGATGAGCGCTTCCGCCCTGCGCGTGCTTGCAATCGCGTATAAAGTAGTCGACGAAGTGCCCGCGGGGGCTACTTCGGAAGAACTTGAAAACGGGCTTACCTTCTTGGGGCTTGTAGGCATGATCGACCCGCCTCGTCCCGAAGCAAAGGAAGCAGTCAAGGTGTGCCGCGCGGCGGGTATTAAGCCCGTTATGATTACGGGCGACCACGTTGTAACCGCCACCGCCATTGCAAAAGAGCTTGGTATTTTCTTGGAAGGAGATCGGTCTATCACGGGCAGCGAGCTCGACGCCATGACGGAAGAGGAGCTTGACGAGCAAGTAGAGCATATTTCGGTGTATGCCCGCGTTTCGCCCGAAAATAAAATTCGCATTGTAAAGGCGTGGCAGAGAAAGGGGCAGGTCGTTTCCATGACGGGCGACGGCGTGAACGATGCGCCCGCGCTCAAAGCTGCGGATATCGGTTGCGCCATGGGCATTACGGGCACCGACGTTGCAAAGGGCGCCGCGGACATGACGCTTACCGACGACAATTTCGCAACGATTGTAGACGCCGTAAAAGAGGGCAGGGGCATTTACGCCAACATCAAAAAGGTGATAGGGTTCCTGCTCGGTACGAATATCGGCGAGGTAATCACCGTATTTTTCGCCATGCTTATTTGGCAGGTCACACCGCTACTCTCCATGCAGCTTTTGTGGATCAACCTCGTAACGGATAGCTTCCCCGCAATCGCTTTGGGTATGGAGCCCGTCGAAAAAGACATTATGCAGCGCAAACCAAAGCCCAAGAACGAAGGGGTGTTTGCGCACGGCTTCGGCGTGAAAATCGTATTGCAGGGCTTCCTGTTCGGCGCGCTCGCGCTCATCGGTTTTAAGATGGGCGAATGGTTTACGGGCACGCTTGCGGGCGGACAGACGACTGCGTTCATCGTGCTCGTACTCAGCCAAATCGTACAGTCTTACAATATGCGTTCGGAAAAATCGCTTTTTGCGGGCAACCCGTTCGGCAACGGCAAACTGAATTTAGCGGCGCTTGCCTCCATCGTGCTTTCCGTATTCGTGCTGTTCACTCCCGGCGTGATGACGGCGTTCCAATTCGTGTATCTGCCTTGGGAAATGTACGCGCTCGGCGTAGGGCTTTCCTTTGTCCCGCTCGTCGTCATGGAAATTGCAAAGCTTATCGAGTTTCTCATTCGCCGTAAAGAGCAAAAAACGGCAACTCAAAATGCGTAAATTTGCTTGACTTTTTTGCGAAAATCCGATAAAATATATACTGTTGAGCAGCAAGAAAGGGCGTAGAATTTCAACAATTCTACGCTCGTTTTTTTTAGGGTTCCCGCAAAAAGACGAAGTATTTTTGTGGGACTTACTCTTCGTAGGTTTCAGGCGTTCTTTCCTCCGACAAAGACGAAAGTTTTTATCGGAGGTTTTTTATGGAACAAACACAAGAACAAGAATTTTTGGGGAAAGAAACGATATCTAAGCTCATGCTTAAATTCTTAATTCACTGCGTACTTTCCCTGCTGGTCAGCGCGCTCT
>CAMWUS010000025.1 GCA_947177495.1 uncultured Clostridia bacterium | reverse complement strand
CGCGAATAGTACAGGCGTTGGACGGGTGGAACGGAAGCGCAATCATGGGCTCTACACGCGACAAATCGATTACAATCCCCCCGTCGTAATAAGCGGGCTGTACGACCGTCATTTTGCGGTACGCCTCTTTCCTGCCGTGCTCCGCGAAATACTCTTCCGTCTTTTCGTCCGTCTCCCATACGGTGCTCAGACACGCCGTCTCCGTCGTCATCACGTCGATGCCGTTGCGGAAATCCATAGAAAGATTGGCGATGCCCGGACCGAAAAATTCGAGAATTTTGTTTTTTACGAAACCGCTTTGGAAGGTGGCACGAATGAGCGCAAGCGCTACGTCCTGCGGGCCGACGCCCTTTCTCAGCTTGCCGCGCAGGTATACCGCAATTACTTCGGGGCGGCGCACGTCGTAAGTCTGCTTTAAGAGTTGTTTTACAAGCTCGGGACCGCCCTCGCCCACCGCCATGGTGCCGAGCGCACCGTAACGGGTGTGGGAATCGGAACCCAAAATCATGCTGCCGCAAGCGGCAACGCATTCGCGCATATATTGGTGAATGACGGCAAGATGGGAAGGCACGTAGTCGCCGCCGTATTTCTTTGCCGCGGAAAGCCCGAACATGTGATCGTCTTCGTTGATGGTACCGCCTACCGCGCAGAGAGAGTTGTGACAATTGGTGAGCGTATAAGGCACGGGAAATTCCTTCAACCCGCTCGCCTTAGCGTTCTGGATAATGCCCACGTATGTAATGTCGTGCGAAGCGAGCGCGTCGAAACGCAGCTTCAAATTCACTCCGTCGCCCGTATCGTGCGCCTTGATAATCGAATAAGAGAGCGTATTTTTTACCGCCTTATCCTTCTTGTCCGACGTCATAAATGCCTGTACCTCTTTTACAAGGTGGTCTTCCATGAAATATACGCCCGATTTAATGAGTTTTACCATACCCCTCACCGCCGAAATGTCATTTTTTCTTATTATATAAGATTTCGGCAAAATTTTCAAGCAAACTTATACGGAAGTCGTGAAAATTTTCGCAAACGATTGATTTTTACCCGAAATTGCGGTATAATGGAAATATGCAAACAGGAACCGAAAACGCAAAAATTCCAAATGAAAAATTCAAGTACCGCTTCCCGCCAACCTTTATCGCCATGTTCTGCGTGGGGCTTTTGTTGAGCGCAGCGGGATTCGCCATTAACACTTGGCAGCTTGTCGGATTTCTCCAAGCGGGTGATTTATCCTCCGTGTACGAATGGATGAAATATATCTTGCTCTACCTTGCAAGCGGGTTTTTGGCGGTGCTTATCGTATCCATGCTCATTCGCTCGCAGTACGTTCTCACGGAAAAAGAGCTGATTATGCAATTCGGCATTGTCCGCTCCCGTTACGAAATTAAGAAAATCTACTCCGTATATCTTCGCTCGAACAATAAGCTGACCGTGTATTTCGACGATTTTAAAACCAAATTCATCGTCGTTTCCGTGCGGGACGTTTGGTACGACGAATTTATTAAGGCATTGCTTGCCCGTAACGAAAGAATCGAGTGCAGCATTGCGGGAGAAGAAAACCCTCCCAAAACTGACAAGAAAAAATGATATTTTAAAAGGGTGTTGCGTTTTTGCAACACCCCTTTTGTTTACGGCGCTATTTTAACGTAGTAAAATTCTTTACCCGCAGAGCGCGGAACGTTACCGTTACTTTATACCCGCTCCCCGCGTGCACGATCTGCAAATTAAGATCCCCGTCCGTTTCGAAATACTCCGTGGCGACACGAATAAATTCCTTGCGAGCCGCTTCCTTTGTGGCGGCGTTCATGTCGTCGCGGTTTTCGGCAAGCATACCCGCAAGCCGTTCCTTTGTTTCCGTTACCTTCATTTCCATTTCCCTCCAAACAAAGTTTTCTTTCCGCCCACGTAGAAGCTCGCAAGCAAGCGGAACGCGCGCGAACGGTCTACGATATTATCCAAAAAGAACTTGTCTTCCTCGGGTACGACGGCGACGAGCGGCAGACGAAGCGTGGCGGCGATGTCGTTTGCAGAAAGTATTTCCCCCTTTCGCGCTAAGTCCTTGCGCACGAGATTGACGACAAGCCCCACGCTTTGAAAGCGATAGCTCTTTAAAATGCCCGCAACCCTATCGGCGTCACGCATGGCGGAAATATGCGGCGTGGTGACGAGGAGCGCTTCTTCCGCACAGGACGCGGCGCGGTGAAAGCCCTCGTCTATCCCTGCGGGCGAATCGATCAGCACAAAATCGAACTGCGGGGCGAGCGCGTCTAACACGAGACGAATCGCCTGCGGAGATACGTAGCGTTCCGCCACGCGGTTACTTGCCAAGCAGTAAAGCGTTGGATAGCGCGGGTGACGCACGAGCGCCTGTTTGGGACGGCACCTGCCCTCTACGGCATCGAGCACGTCGTAAGAGGAGAGCCGTTCCGTTTGGAACACGACGTCTACGTTATTCAATCCGAAATCGAGGTCGCAGACGATAACGCGGTAGCCGCTCTTCGCCAACTGAACGGCGAGATTGCAGCATACCGTCGTCTTACCGACGCCTCCCTTTCCCGAAGTGATTACGATTTTTCTTGCCATGCCCCGCCTCCGCGCAGGTTTTTTGATATGATAGCATATTAAAAAAAGCATATTTTGCAACCTTTTGTCGGTTTGGGGGGAATTTGGGGAGGAATAATACTGTCACTTTTTGCCGCCCTTGCGAAAATCGGTAATCAAAAAAATCGGAGCAAGCGCCGATTTTTTTAATTACTTTTGCGCCAAGTCCTTTAAATAGGCTTCGTATTCCGCATCTGAGAGTTTGCGGACTTTTTTCTTCTTCGCCATACTCACCTCGCAAAATTTTTCTGCTCGCAATAAGTATGCCCGTTTTCCCTATTTTTATTCGGTACGTAGTGCAATCACGGGGTCTTTCTTTGCGGCGGCTTGCGCAGGAATCAGCCCCGAAATGAGCGTTAAGAATACGCTGACGCATACCATGATGAACGCCGTGAGCGGCGGCAACGACGCAATTCCCGCAATTCCCGCCAAAGCGAAGATAATGGCGTTAATACCGATCGATAGCAAGTACGTGACGATAATGCCTATCAAACCCGCAGCAAGCCCGATGATAAAGGTTTCCGCATTGAACAGGTTGCGTATATCCTGCTTGCGCGCGCCGAGCGAACGCAGTACACCGATTTCTTTGACGCGTTCGACAACGGAAACGTAGGTAATAATACCGATCATAACCGAGGAGACGACGAGCGATATTGCCGTGAATGCAACGAGCACGATTGTAATGACGTCGAGCATAGTCTGCATCATTCCCATGAGCAAGCCGACCGTATCCGAATAGGTAACTTTATTCGCATCCGATAGCTCTACCCCGTTATAGCTGCCGTCGGGACTCGTACACCAATCGTTCCATTGATCGAGGTAGTTCAACAATTTTTCTTTTCCGTCGAAATCCTTTGCGTAAATGGAAATTTGGTTGGGTTTATCCACGCCGCCCAAATAGCGCAACGTCGTATCGTCGACCGCCGCCTTTACCTTAATGCTTGTGGGTCCCATGGGGATATCGATTGTTTGAGTATAGTTTTTATCAAACTTCTTCGCCGGTACGTGAAGATAGACAGTATAGGTCACGCCTTCCACTTCCCGCTTGATACAGTTTTGCTCGTTATTGATAAACTCGACGATTTTCGAATTTTTGTTGGCGGCAATGTAATTTTCAATCACCGCTTCCGTAATGTTCAGCCCCGGGCTCAAACAGCCGTAAGTAAGGTCGTCTTTCAGCCGCAAGATGCCCACGACTTTGACTTTTGTCCCCTCGCCCTCAGCTACGTCGAGCGACGTGCGCGAACCGGAATAGGTAAACGGATAGCTTTCGGTATCCATGGGGTTATAGCTTGCATTCGGCGTATAGACGACATCATTATGATAGAGCACGTATTCTTTATTGAGAGCGTTCTCGAAGGCAATCGTCATGTAATCGGCATTTTTCGCGTCGTTGTCCTCCCCCGCACCGAGCTTGAAAAGAGAAAGGAATTCGGGTTCGTCCAAAAGCCCGAGCTGCGCAAGCGTCAAATCGGTAACTTCATTGTTTTTGCCTACCACGAGCACAGCTTCGGAAGCACTTGTGGGGAACGTCCCCTTCAAAACGTCGTACTGCGACAGCACGTATTTGCCGAAATTTTCATCCGACAAATCGGAACTGCCGGGCATTTTTGTAATGATGTTCCCAAAGAAATTCGCAAACGGTACAAGCGATGAGTACTGCGGTGCGTATGTATTGAGCTCGTTAATATAAAACGCTTTGAGTTCGGAAAGCGACATATACTTCGTTTCCGTAGCGCCCTCCGCAATCCCTGCGTTCACCGAGGTAAACAAGGTATCGGAGTAATTTGTTCCGTACGAATACTGAATTGCGGAATACCACGACTTATCCATATCGTTGAGATACGTCAAGTAATTGTCGGAAATATCGTTCTTCACCGACAGCCCCTGCGCAAGCCCCGTAAGGAAAGAGTCCACGTAAATTTTATCGCCGATCTTTTCCAAATCGGGCATATCTTTGGGAGAGGTAAACGACGTCATGATCGCCGCCATGTCCATAGAGCTTTCGGTAATGCCGATGGGATAATAGGAAAGCATATCCTCTTCCGTACGCTTGATGTAGTTATTAAAGCCGTTGGAGAGCGCCAACACGAGGCAGACGGAAATAATACCGATACTGCCCGCAACGGAAGTGATAATCGTGCGCCCCTTTTTTGTGAGCAGGTTGCGCGCAGACAACGCCAAGGAAGTGAGGAAACTCATTTTGGCGCGCTGTTTCTTTTTCTTCTTGGGTTTTTCCGCTTCGTCGGGTTCCTCCTCTTCTTCTACAACCGCGATGCGCTCCATTTGTACCGCTTCTTCCATGCTGTGGTAAGGATTGTTATCCGATTCCACTTCGCCGTCCTTTAAACGGACGATACGCGAAGCGTACAGCTCGGCGAGCTCGGGATTGTGCGTAACCATGATAACGAGCCGTTCGTGCGCAATCTCTTTAATGAGCTCCATGATTTGCACGCTCGTTTCGGAATCGAGCGCGCCCGTCGGTTCGTCGGCAAGCAAAATCGCGGGATTGTTGACAAGCGCACGCGCAATGGCAACGCGCTGCATCTGCCCTCCCGAAAGCTGATTGGGGCGCTTATACAGCTCGTTTTCAAGCCCTACCCTTGCCAAAGCTTGCTTGGCACGTTCGCGACGCTCTTCGCGGCTTACGCCCGCAATGGTGAGCGCAAGCTCCACGTTCCCCAAAACCGTTTGATGAGGAATGAGGTTATAGGATTGGAAAATAAACCCGATTTTGTGATTGCGGTATACGTCCCAATCGCGGTCGTTGAAATCCTTGGTGGATTTTCCCTGAATGACCAAATCGCCGGAAGTATAATGGTCAAGCCCGCCGATAATGTTGAGAAGCGTCGTTTTGCCGCAGCCCGACTGCCCGAGAATGCAAACAAATTCGTTCTCACGGAACTCAAGCGACACTCCCTTTAATGCGGGAACGAAGCCTTGCGCTACTTTGTAATCCTTCTTGATTTTTGTAAGCTTTAACATTTTGACCTCTATACATGAAATAACGGAAACGTCGGGGTTCCCGTTATACTACGCTGTTTCTGATTAAAGTGTGTTTTTAAATTTGAGAAAGGACTTTTCGAGGTCGGAAAACATAGTCATGAGCTGATCCATTTTTTCCTCACCGTAGTCTTTCACAACTTTTTCGATAAAGATATTTGCTTGCTTGCACTGCTCCTCGAAAATGGCACGCGCCTCGTCGGAAAGCTGTACGTAAGCGATCTTACGGTCGGTATCGGACGCGGTGCGACGAACGATCTTCTGCCTTTCGAGCTTGGTGACGATTTGCGATACCGCGGAACGGGTGACGCCCAATCTTCTCGCAAGCTCCGAAGAGATGATATTCTTGCCCTTTTCCGCTTCGAGACAAATTTCGCGTAGCATTCTGAACTCGGTGCTGGAAAGTTCAGCCGTTTGCGGAAACAGCTGCACGCTCTCGATCCCCTTTGCTACCTGAAAGAATTTGACAAGGTATTCGTTGATTTCCATAAAACACCCTCCACATTTGTATTCTTCTAAACAATTATAAAATATTAAAGCGGGATTGTCAAGCAAACTTACGAAAAAAATAGAAATATCATCATTTTATCATAAATCGCTTAATAATACCGCTTTTGTAATTTATTCTTCGCTTTCGTCTACGGGGTCGGGATCGGCAGGCTCGGGGAAAACGGGCGTCAACGGCGAGGTAACGGGCGTTAAATCGTACTTGTCGTCCAAATCGCCGAGGAGTTCCTCTATCATGTCCTCACGCGTGATCAAGCCGAGCGTATTCCCCTCCGCGCCGACGAGCACCATTTGCTCGCGCATGGACTGCATGCGCTTCATCAGCTCGGAAACCTTAATATCGGGCATCGTGCGGGAAACCGGACGAATGATGTTGCTGAAATCCCGACGTTTGGCAAGCAGGTTTTCGTAAAAGTCCGCACGGTACAAAATACCGATTACGTTCTGCCGCGTGCCCTTATATACGGGAATGCGCGAAAAGTTGGTTTCGCGGAAGATTTTATACACAAGGCGGGAGTCGTCGCGGATTTCCGCCATAATCACGCGGTCGAGCGGGATCATACAAGAGCCGACGTGCAATTCGTCGTAGCGGAGCGTACGCGTGATAAGGTCGTGTTCCGTTTCGTTAAGCACCCCTTCCGCACGGACGTCGGAGACGAGCATTTTGAATTCCGCTTCGGTGAATTTCGGCTTCTTTTTATTTAAACCGAATATGACAAGAATGATTTTCTTCCAAAACCCGAAAAGGAACGTAAGCGGAAGAAAGAGATAAGTAAGCACCAAAAGCGGATATGCGGAAATGCGGGCAAACTGCTCGGGAGCTTCCCGCGCAACCGTTTTCGGCGTAATTTCACTGAAAACGAGAATGACGACGGTGAGTACTACAGTGGAAACCGTAGGACCCGTATCGCCGCCCAACCAACCTGTAAATAAAATGGTGGAAATCGTTGCCGCCGCAATATTTACGACGTTGTTGCCGATGAGCAATGTGGTTAAAACCTTGTTATAATCCTCGCTCAAAGACAACGCAACGCGCGCGGAACGCTTTTTTGCCGCCATACGGCGCATACGCACCGTGCTGAACCCCGTGTACGCCGTTTCCGTGGCGCTGAAAAATGCCGAAAGGAAAACGAGTACGAGTACTGAAACTAATAGACCTATGTCCGTGCCGTCCATAAAAAGACGAATAACCTCCACATATTATTCACGAAATTTGTTTGTTAGAGGCACAAATAAATTTCCGTGAGTTTGAGGGCTCCTCGCCCTCGTCTCGCAAATTTTTAAGTGCCCTACCTCTACTTTGCGCGACTTCACCCCGCTGAGGCGCTTTCGCGCAAATTGAGTTGTGCTACGGAAGGCAACCTTCCTTGCACCGTTTGTTTTTACTGTTCACGAAATTTATTTGTTTGAGGCACAAATAAATTTCCGTGAGTTTGAGGGCTCCTCGCCCTCGTCGCAGCTTATTTCCGCTATATTACGGTTGCTTGCGCTTGATTTTAAGCACGCGCTGTGCGTCGCTTGTGGGAACAGTACGCGCAATCACCCCGCGGGGCGTGCGGCGGGACGGTCCGTCCTCCAAGACGCTTAAATCCAAATTCGAAAGATAAGGTATTTTCAACTCGGGGTTGCGTTCCGACAAAATGTCCGACACGGTTACAACGTCCTCGTCCGTAGGCGCGGCAGGAGCAGGTTGCTTCTTGGGCGCAGGCGTAGGAGCAGGTGCAGGACGGGACGGTGCGGGAGCCTCGTAAGCACTCTCCTCCGAAAAACGGGGTTCGGGCAACAACCAAGACGGCACGCGAAGCGCTTTATGGCGCAACGCTACTTCGTAACGGTTGTGCGCGTGAGCGCAGGGATTGCTCTCCGTAGGCGCGCAAAAAAGACAGCGCGCATATTTTTGGCACATATCGCAACCGAGCTCGCGCTCGGCAATTTCCTTCTCTCTCTTTAAAAACGCTTCCAATTCGGTAATCGTCATGCTTTTCTCCCGTATTTCTTCCTTATATACAATTATACTACATATTCTGCGGTTTTTCAAGCGGATTTACAACGTTTTCGCAACTGTTTTCGTAAACCTCGGTAAAATCCCCTTTCTTACCGTCTTTTCGCCAGCCCACAATGCAATCGAGGCAGACGTTGTGCATACTGCGGAAAATGTTATTCGCGGCGTCGGGATTGGTTTGTTCCAACTGCGCGATAAGCGCTTTCATCTCCCTACGCTTGCTCTCTTCCTCTTTCCCCGCCACCCGTTCGGTAAAACGGCAGGCGCAATTGAGAAACTTTAAGTTGTTATAATTCGCCCATGCCTTAATATCGCGTTCGCGCACGCCGTACAAGGGGCGAATGAGCTCCATGGACGGATGACTTGTCGATTTGAGCTTGGGCATCATCGTTTTGATTTCCGCGCCGTAAAGCATGCTCAACAGCGTTGTTTCCACCGCGTCGTCGAAATGGTGCCCTAGCGCAATTTTATTGCACCCGCACTGCTTGGCGAATTCGTAGAGATATCCGCGCCGCATACGCGCGCATAAATAGCAAGGCGAACCGCCCTCTTGAATGTCGACAACGCCGAAAATATCGCTCTCGAAAATGCGAACGGGCACGCCCAAGAGCTGAGCATTGCTCTCGATGAGCGCGCGGTTTTGCGCCGTATAGCCGGGATCCATTACGATAAATTCCAACCCGAATTCGAATTGCCCGTGACGGCATAGCTCCTGCATGCATTTGGCGAGCAAAAAGGAATCTTTCCCGCCCGAAATGCAAACGGCGATTTTGTCGCCCTCGCGAATGAGTTCGTACTTCTTGACGCATTTAACGAAGTTGCACCAAATCTCTTTGCGGAACTTTTTTATGAGCGAACGCTCGATTTCCTCCAAGCCCACCGTTATTCTCCGTTCTTTTTATCGAGTGTATTTAAATAGGCGCGCGCCGAATATACCGCAACAAGCCCCTCGCCCGCCGCTTTGGCGAACTGATAAGGCGTGCCCGTAATATCGCCCGCGGCGAAGAGCCCTTTCAAATTGGTCGCGCAATCGCGCGTGACGCGGACGAACGCGCCGTCCGTTTCCAAGCCGCCCACAAGCGCTTCGGGAGGCGCGGAATTTTTGAGGAAAAATACGCCGTCTACCGTAAGCTCGCTCTGCGACAATTTAAGCCCGCTTACACGCTGTTCTCCGATAACGGCAAGCGGCGTGTCCTTTACCGTTTTTATATTTTTTGCACGGAAGTTCCCCTCGAATCCGCGGCAGACACAATACACAGTACTCGCAAAACCCGCGAGATATTCCACCTCGTCCGAAAATTTCGCATTGCCGAGTACTACGGCAATCTCTTTCCCACGGTAAAGCGCACCGTCGCACACAGCGCAATAGCTCACGCCGCGCCCTAGAAATTCCCGCTCCCCCGCAATGACGCCCGATGCCTCCACGCCCGTTGCAAGCACAACCGTTTGTGCGCTGAAAGTACGTTTCCCCGCTGTGAGCAGGAATCCGTCTGCCGACTTATATACGCCGTCTACACGCGCAAAAGTTAAAACAAGTCCCTCTGCGGCACGCTGTTTTTCGAGCGCTTCCGCCAAAGCCGCGCCGTTACCCGTAAAAGCGGGATAGTTGCGCACATACTCCGCGCTGTCCGCTTTGCCGTATCCTTCACCCAACCACAAAAGCTTGAGCCGTAAACTTTTTGCGGTGAGCGCGGCGGCTTGACCTGCAATCCCCCCGCCGATAACCGCTATTTGATAGCTTTCGTTCATCATAGTTATTGTAACCCGATTTAGCATCTTTAAAACGCTTGTACCGATTATACCATACTCTTCCACAACTGTCAAGAACAGCCGTTCGAGACAAGAATAAAACGGAGCGCTGCGGAAAACCGTAACGCTCCGAATTTTATTGCTTATTCGCTCCCGTATGTTTTAACCGCGGGAACGTCTGCGAGGCTCCGCTTCAGGCGCGGGTATCGCAGGTGCCTGTTGTACGGGTTGCATAACAGGCTGAACGGGTTGTATTACGGGTTGCATGGGTTGCGCGGCAACGCCGTTTACAATTCCCGAAAGCGCATTCGTGAGGATGTTTGCCGCATTCTCCGTGAGTTTAATGGAAACATCCTTAGACTGCTGTGCCGCAGGTGCGGGCTGAGGAGCGGAAGCCGCTGCTGCCGCCGTTGCCTCGCGAATACGGTCCTCCATTTCCATACGCGCAAGCTTTTCTTCCATCTGTCTTGCACGCTCTTCTACGAGCCTTGCGCGCTCTTCCGTGGCACTGTTTGTTACCTGTGCAGGTTGAGGAAGTGCGGGCTGTTGATATGCCGCGCGCAGCTGCTGTTCCTGCATCATGTTAAGCGTGCGCTCTTCCGCCAAACGAGCTCTCTCTTCCGCTCTCGCTTTTTCCTCTGCCATACGCATCATCTCGTACGATGCACCGCCTGCCGCGGGTTGCGGCGCGGGCAACTGCTGTACAATAGGTTGCGGTTGCGGCTGAGGTGCGGGTTGCGGCATTTGCGGCATCTGCATCATCGGATTCATCATAGGATTCATCATGGGATTCATCATAGGATTCATCATCGGCATGATGGGTTGTTGAGGTTGAGGCGCAGGCGCGGGTGCGGGAGGCGGTTGCTGACGCATCGCCATCATACGCTCTTCGCGCTCCATACGCTTCTCTTCTCTCCGCTCTGCTTCCAAACGTTCCTGACGTTCCCGTTCTTCCGCAATCTCGCGTTGGCGTTTCTCTTCCGCAAGAATTGCATTCTTCTTTTTCTTCTTCACCGCCAATACGATGATGAGAATCAGCAACAACAATGCAAGTGCGATTGCAAGAATCCACCAATAGTTCTTTAAGAATCCGAGTACGTTGTTCCAGAACTTCGCCGCTCCGGAAAGCTCTACCTGATACTGATACCGCGCGTTCTCTACGTCGAAGTTCACTGCATCGTTTCCGGAAATCCCGAGCGCATACCAGTAATCCTTACCGATTTCAACCGCCGCGCCGTCGCCCAAAGGCTCGCTCGCTTCGGCAGATGCGTATATTTGCATTTGCAACTGCAACGCATCGTTTACGCTCGGGTCGAGGTCGGCGGGAAGCATGTATCCCGTGATCATACCGTCGTCGCCCTTATGCCAGCTTGCGGCATCGTTGACTTTAAGTAGGTATTTACTGATCGTCAAATTGAAGGTCGCTTCCGTCAAATTCTCGTCGAAGCCGAGGAATTTCTCACCACGGTTTACTTCATCTACGTCGTCGATAAACTCGTAGTTGGTAGCATCCTTCAAGGAGATAACTACCGTGTAGTCGCCAACGTTGCGGAGCGTCGGTGCGCCCGTGAACGTAAGTTTCATCGTAGCACTGTCGAAGCCGCTCAAAACGCCCTTTTCGCTCAGCGACGCGCCGTCGTGGCTCTTGCCGTCGAAGGTGAAGTCACTCAAAGTAGGCGCAACGAGCTGCTGCTTATGAACCTCGATTGTCTCCGAAATGACCTTGCCGCCGTTGTTCCACTTGAAATTCTTCTTGGTGATGCGCAGTTCGACTTTGTACGTGCCCGCGTCTTTCAACACGAGGTCGGACAAAGACTTAATGGGATCGCCGCCGTTGATGCGGATTTCTACAGTTCCTGCCGTGAGGAAGCTGATCATCTTTCCGTCGAAGTTGGAAATCAGCACCGGAACGCCCGAACTCTTATAGGTCGCATCTACGCCCGTATCGTAGTCGGGATCCAATACGGAAATAGTAGGATCGACGCTGTTAATGGGATCGGGTTCCTTTGCTGCGGGCACGTTAAATACGTGCTTGTCTTCGGAGCCTTCCGTAAGCTCGACGTAGTCGCCGTTCTTTAACACGAGAACCATCGTGAGCTGTTGACCTTCGTACTTCTCTTCCGTCCAATCGAAATCCCAGCTATCCTTGCCGCTTACAAGCTTGTTATCGAGATCGTAGAACTCTACGTCGAAGTATGCTCTGTAATTGGGAACTGCCTCGCCGTCCGCGTCGGTCACGTTGGGTTCGTCGAGCAAGCCGGGTACAATAGACCAATCCGCAATGGTAAGCTTCTGCTTCAACACGCTTACGTCGCGG
>CAMWUS010000024.1 GCA_947177495.1 uncultured Clostridia bacterium | reverse complement strand
CCTCGTAGGGGATATCCGCTCCGCGGCAGGTCGCGGCGTTCAGGGAAGCGGCAATTTTAAAGCCCTCCGTAAGCTCGCGTTCGTGTAAAACGGAGCCCTTCACCCAATCGGGCGTTTTCTGTTCGCTCTCGAAATATTGCAGTGCCTTTTCATCACTGTCGAATCTGTCGGCAATTAGGCAGTGGTTGAAGTCGCCGCCAGCAATCACGTAATTGCCTTTTGCACGTTCTTCCGCCAAAACGCCGTTGAGCATTTCAAGCTGTTGTGCACGAATGGTTCCGCCCTCGTCGTAAGCGGACATATGCAAGTTGATGAGCACAAGCTGTTTGGCGGAGTTTTGTACGGGCAGGTAGTGTACGGCGAAACAGCGGTCCAAATCGAACAGCTTGTCGATGAAGTTTTTCGTGATCGGGAAGGAACGGCGCACCGCGCTCTCCGCCTTGTAGCGCGACAAAGTGAGAATGCCCGCTTTCGTCTTGCCGATAGGGTCGTTAAAAGGGTAGAGGAGATTTGCCGTATGGAAGTTTTCCGCATACACGGCGGAATAATCCGCAAACTCCGCGCGCGCCCGCTCGACCATATTTATTTTATAGCTTCTGTGCGCCTTTACATCCGCTTCTTGGAAGAAATAGAAATCCGCGTTTTGCTCTTTGGAAACGCTTAGCTGACCGCTTACGTTCTTTTCCACGTCTTGCTTGTTCATGCCTTTGGCGTAAGTGCCCGCAACCTTTGTCCCGTCGTTCATTTCGCCCGTGTCCATAAAGAAGGAGTACTCGGGGGAATAGGCGCCGAAGCCCAAATTGTAGGAGAGCACGCTGTAAACTTCGCCCGTTTGTACTTGGCTCTCTCGGGCGTTTTCTATGCTAAGCGCCTTGTTGTCGTCGATTCTATAATATTGCAGGGCGACGTATGCCACGTAACCGCCTACGATGAGCGCGAATAACGCAATAACAGCCGCAAGCGCGATGCAGACGATTTTAACAATTCTTTTGGTTTTCATAATTCGATTATACACGATATTGTGTCGAAAATCAATACTTTTGGAAAAATATCCCGCTTCCCCCGTTTGAAAGCGGGCGGGAAACGGTAAAATAAAAGCAAGAGGTGAAAAAATGTGTACTGCCGCAACTTATACGACGAAGGATTTTTATTTCGGGCGCACGCTCGATTATGAATTTACTTACGGGGAACAGGTGACGATCACGCCCCGTAACTATCCTTTCCATTTGCGGGAAGAGGGGGAATTTGGCGCGCACTTTGCCATGATCGGCATGGCGCATATCGCGGAAAATTATCCGCTTTACTACGATGCCGTCAACGAAAAGGGGCTTGGCATGGCGGGCTTGAATTTCGTCGGCAACGCTGTCTATCACGAAAAAATGCAGGGGAAATACAACCTTGCGCAATTCGAACTCATTCCGTATATTTTAGGGCGTTGCTCTACGCTCAAAGAAGCCGTCGCGTGCCTGAAAAAAGTAAATATACTAAATACCCCGTTCGGCGAAAAATATCCGCTTGCCCAGCTTCATTGGCTCGTTGCCGACAAGACGGGGTGCGTTACGGTAGAGTCGACGAAAGAGGGCTTGAAAATTTACCGCAATCCCGCAGGCGTGCTCACCAACAACCCGCCGTTCGAAGAGCAAATGCACGCGCTGAGCAATTATATGCAGCTCACGGCAAAGTCTCCGAAAAACAGCTTTGCAAAGGGTTTGGGATTAAAGCCGTACAGCAGGGGAATGGGGGCGCTCGGGCTTCCCGGCGATCTGTCGTCGCAATCGCGTTTTGTGCGTGCGGCATTTGTGAGAGGGAACTCCGTTTCTTCGGAAAGCGAAACGGACAGCGTGGGGCAGTTCTTCCACATTCTCGGCTCTGTGGAACAGCAACGCGGTTGTTGCCAGCTTGAAAACGGCGAATACGAAATTACCGTTTTCACTTCCTGCTGCAACGCCGACAAGGGCATTTATTACTACACCACCTACGGCAACCGCCAAATCACGGCGGTGGATATGCGCAAGGAGCGTTTGGATGGTAGCGATCTAATTTGCTATCCGCTGATTTTGGAAGAACAAATTAAATTGCAAAATTAAAGAAAAACCCGACGGATTTCCGTCGGGTTTTTGTTATTTTAAGGTGTCGGAGAACTCTTTCAATTCCCGCTTAGTATCCTCGGGCAAACAATTGTAGTCGAGGTTACGAATCGCGCCTTCCAAACAGTACAGGTGAACTAAGCAGCAGTTGGGGAACTGCGTTTTCAAGCGAAAGTACGCTTGCTTTGCGCCGAGATTCATAAGCGTTTCGGGGGTGTCGATTCCGACGGCTTGGAGCTTGCGTTGCATTTCTTGTCCGATATTTCTCAGTTGTGTTAATTCCAAAGTAGTGTCTCCGTAAGAAATCATTTTGCGTTTTTTACCGATATCAGAATATGGCAGACGGAAAAGACGACGGCAAACGTGATGAGCGGAATGCTTGCGAGCGTTATTCCCGAAAAGAGAAAAACCACCGAGGGGAGAACGGAAAGAGCCAGCGCTTTTGCCGTCCCCGATTTTTTCCAAAATAGTACCCACGCCAAGCAGTAGGCAATTACCAAGACGGCGTTGACGATTAAATAGACGAGTTCCGCATGAGGGAAATAAAATCCGAAATAGGTGTACGGGATATTAAAAATCATGAGGACGAAGCAGCCGTATCTGCCGATTTGCTCGAAAATTTCCGCCGCTTTGTTTTGGTAAGAATTCGCAAACGCGCCTTTCATTTTAACGGCGTACACAATATTCGGCACCATAATAACGGCAATAAATATAAGCCCGTACCAATTAAACCAACTCATGGAAATATTATAGCAAAAAAGAACGTATTTTGCAAGGAATGTGCCGGTGATTTCTCGCTACGCTCGAAAGCGTCGTCGCATAAATGCTCCTCGCGCGGGGTACCCCCGACCCCGAATACCAAAAGAACGCAGCCCTGAAGGGCTGCGTTCTTTTGGTGCCGGTGATCGGGGTCGAACCGATACGGTATCACTACCACAGGATTTTGAGTCCAGCGCGTCTGCCAATTCCACCACACCGGCAAAGTATGATGATTATACAATATTTTCCCGAAAAAAGCAAGCGATTTTTTTGATATTCTTGCAAAATTATCAAAACCGTGTTACAATAATTGTATGAATAAATTAGTGCTGATCGACGGAAATAGCTTGCTCAATCGCGCGTACTACGCAATGGGCGTATTTTCGACCAAAGACGGATTGCCGACGAACGGCATTTTCGGCTTTATTAAACTGCTTTTTAAAATCCTCGACGAGGAACAACCGCAATATCTTGCGGTCGCGTTCGACGTTCACGCGCCAACATTTCGACATAAGATGTACGACGGCTACAAGGCGACGCGTAAGCCCATGCCCACCGAGCTTGCTCAGCAAGTGCCCGTCCTCAAAAACTTGCTTTCCGCAATGCAGATATGCATGGTGGAGCTTGCGGGGTACGAAGCGGACGACATTATCGGAACGATTTCCCGCCAAACGGAAGACGCGGAAGTACTTATCTATACGGGCGACAGGGACTCTTATCAGCTTGTCCGCGACAACGTAAGCATTTGCTTTACGCGCCGCGGCGTGAGCGATTTGGACCGCCTTACCCAAAGCAATTTTGTGGAGAAAGTAGGGTTGGAACCCTGGCAAATCATCGAAGAAAAAGCGCTCATGGGGGACTCTTCCGACAATATCCCCGGCGTGCGCGGTATCGGGGGTAAAACGGCGCTCGACCTGTTGCAAAAGTATCGCGATTTGGACGGGGTTTACGAGCATGCCGGCGAGCTTACCGCGGCTCTGCAGCGCAAGCTTTTGGAGGATAAAGAGGTTGCCTATCTTTCCCGCAAGCTTGCCACGATCGACACGAACGTGCCGCTTTCGCTCGGTTTAAAAGATTTCGCGCTTCATCTGCCTTTCCCCGCAAAAGCGCGGACGGAGTTTTCCAAGCTCGAATTCCGCACTTTGGTGGGAAGCAAATATCTTTCGCAGGAAGAGACAAGCGGCGTTCCCGTGCAGACGGTAGAAGATTTGAACACAGTACTTCCTCTTATCGGAGCGGTGCAGGAATACGCGTTCGGCATGACGGAGACGGCTTGCCACCTCTATTGGGACAGCGTGGAATACCGCTTTCCCATACGTACCGACTTTTTAACGCCGGGATTCTTTTTAAACGAACTTAAACCCCTGTTCGACGAGCTTTTCAAAGCGGGGAAACGGGCAATCGTTCCCGACTATAAGGCGCTTGCACACCGCTTGGACGACGTTGGCGTTACTGTTGAATGCGAGGTGGAAGACGTAACGCTTCTTCGGCATTTGAATGGGCTAGGTGCCCGTGCGGCGGCGGAGGACGGATACGCGAAGGATTTCGACTTGCCCGCGCAAAACATAGCATACAGTATCCGCCTTGCCTACGACGCCGTGCGCAAAGAGCTTCATGGCAGTGCGGAAGAGAGTATTTATAAGGATTTGGAGCTTCCGCTTGCAGAAGTTTTGCTCGATATGGAACGCACGGGCGTGCGCGTGGATATGGCGAAGTTCCCCGAGTTTAGCGACAAGTTCAACAAGGAAATGCAAGCGCTCTCGCAGAACATTTACCAAATGGCGGGCGTAGATTATTTCAACCTCAATTCTCCTTTTCAGCTTTCCGATATTCTCTTCGAGAAGTTGGGCTTTGACAGCAAGGGCATTCGCAAAAACTTGCGCGGCGGGTTTTCGACCAATGCCGACGTTTTGGAAAAGCTTGCAGAAAAGCACGAGATCGCGCGCGAAATTCTCAAATACCGCGAGATACAAAAATTGCAATCCACCTATATCGACGGTATTCGTCCGCTCGTGTTGGGCGGCATCATTCACACCACCTACAACCAAACGGTAACGGCGACGGGGCGGCTTTCGAGCTCCAACCCCAACTTGCAGAACATTCCCGTGCGCACGGAAGCGGGGAAAGAACTGCGAAAGCTGTTTATCGCGCGCGAGGGGAACGTGCTCGTCGACGCGGACTATTCGCAAATCGAGCTTCGCCTTTTGGCGCACTACTCGGGGTGCAAGGCGCTTGTAGATGCCTTCCACAGCGGGGAGGACGTTCACGCGGCAACGGCAGCAAAGGTGTTCGGCGTAAAGCTTAATGAGGTCACTTCCGCCATGCGCCGACGCGCTAAAACCATTAACTTCGGCATTATTTACGGCATGAGCCGTTTCGGGCTTTCCAAGGATATCGGGTGTTCCGCCGCGGAAGCGCAGGACTATCTCGATAAGTATTTCGCTACGCATCCCGAGGTACGGGAGTTTATGGACGGAACCGTGGAACGCGCAAAAAAGGACGGTTATATCACCACCGTTATGGGACGCAAACGCTATATTCCCGAGCTTTCCTCGTCGAATTTCAACACCCGTTCGTTCGGCGAGCGGGCGGCTATGAATATGCCCTTGCAGGGGAGCGCGGCGGAAATTATTAAGCTCGCCATGTTGCGCGTTGCGGCGCGGCTGAAAGAGGACGGCTACCGCACGAAAATGGTGTTGCAGGTTCACGACGAGTTGGTGTTGGATACACCGCTGGAAGAAGAGGAACGCGCCACAAAAATGCTCAAAGAGGAAATGGAAGCGGCGTTCGAGCTGAAAGTGCCTCTTGTGGCGGAAGTGTCGTCGGGCAGGAGCTGGTATGACGCCAAATAAAGAAATCAAACAAACCCCGACCGTAAAACGGTTTGCGGTGACGGGCGGCATCGGAAGCGGCAAGAGCGCGTTTTGCGCGTGCTTGAAACAGCTCGGGTTTCCCGTGTTTTCCTGCGACGATATCTCGCGCGGGCTATGGCAAGAGAAAGACTACCGCGCAGGGATCGCGGCGCGCTTTCCGCAGTATGCGGAAGGGGATGAACCGCAACGACAAAAATTATCCGAAGCCGTTTTCCGCGACGAGGGGTTGTTAGCCGAGCTGAACGCCTACGCGCACCCGCGCATTATGGAGCGGCTTTTGCGGGAAACGGAGGGACTTCCCGTCTGCTTTGCGGAAGTGCCGCTCCTCTTCGAGGGGAAATACGAGGGGCTGTTCGACGGCGTGATTGTTGTCATGCGGGAGCGTTCGGCGCGTATCGAGAGTGTGCGCAAACGGGACGGGAACAAAAGCGACGTGCTTGCCCGCATGGCGCGCCAAGTGGATTACGACGCGCTCGATTTGAGCAACTACATTGTTGTAGCCAACAACGGCACGGAGGAGGAACTCATGTCTTCCGCCCGCGAGATTGTAAAGCAATTAGGACTGTAAATATTTTTTAGGCGTGACGGTAAACCGTCACGCTTTCACTTTTCACCGCTTAAAATCATATGCTAAAAGTATGATTATCAAAGAATATGACAGGCAGGCGGCGGTGGAATATGCCAAGAAATGGGCGTTTCGGCGCAATCCCAAGTACTACAACTTTAACAATTTAGGTGGCGATTGCACGAACTTCGCCTCGCAATGCGTGTACGCAGGCGCGGGAGTTATGAACTTCACTCCCACGTTCGGTTGGTTTTATAAGAGCGCAAACGACCGAACGGCAAGCTGGACGGGTGTTGAATATTTCTATAACTTTTTAACGGGCAATGCAGAGGGAATCGGTAACGGCGCGGGTCCGTTTGCCGAAGAGGTTTCCGCCGACAAAATCCAAATCGGCGATATCATTCAGCTCGGTAGAGCCAACGGCGACTTTTACCACTCGCCCGTGGTCGTCGGCTTTTCAAGGAACGGCGTTCCGCTCGTCGCCGCACACACTTACGACGCGTACGGCAGGTCAATCAATTCCTACGTTTACGAGCGTATCCGCTATATCCACATTCTCGGTGTGCGCTCCGAATAACGAAACAGAATAATAAAAAACGGCACATAGTGCCGTTTTTTATTATTTGTTTGAGAGTTCCCGCCCAACTAAATAGTCTATCGTAATATCAAAATAATCGGCGAGGGCAATCAGGTTAGAAAGTGTCGGTTCACGCAATCCGTTTTTCCACAAACTAATAATACCCGAGCTAACTCCGATAGCCTTTGCTAGTTCGGTTTGCCCGATTTTGCGTTCGTTTCGTAATTCTTTCAAACTTTCCTGAAAGCGCAAGTTGTTTTCCATAAAGATATTTTCTCGCCTTTATTCAAGCAATTCGTCAAGCGATACTTCATAAAGATTTGCAAGCTTTACAAAATTTTGCAGTGTGGGAAAGGTTGCGCCCCATTCATACGCTTGATACGATTGACAGGTAATACCTATCTTGTCGGCTACAAACTGTTGGGTGTAACCGAATTGCAATCTAAGCTCTTTTAAGTTTTTTGCAAGATGATGAACTTCTATCAAAATTTTATCTCTATCTAATGTTTTTTTAGTGTGTGTTTTTATATAATGCAAAAATCCGCAAAGATTTTTATTTGTTCGAGAGTTCTCGACCAACCAGATAGTCTATCGTGATTTCAAAATAATCGGCGAGGGCAATCAGGTTAGAAAGCGTCGGTTCGCGCAATCCGTTTTCCCATAAACTTATTATACCCGAGCTGACACCGATAGCCTTTGCTAATGCGGTCTGTCCAATTTTTCGTTCGTTTCGTAATTCTTTCAAACTTTCCTGAAAGTTCAATGTGTTTTTCATACAAATATTTTCTCACATTTGTAAGAAAAACGCTTGACTTCTTACGAAAGTAAGGATATAATATATTTGTTTCAATAAGGCATATGAAAAATGAAATGACAGAAACGAATTATCGAATTACATCGGCGGAGTTGATTTGTGAAATCAAACCGATTATAAAAGAACTTTTCATTGCCCAAGTGCGGAAAAACTCCGACGGTATTGTTTTGCGATTTGCCAACGGGCAAAGCTTTACGCTAGCGATTTGGGAAAACACAAATAAGGTTGCGACGCCTAAACCTAACAAGTAAGTGCAGGAAGCAAGTAGGGGACGGGTATTTCTACAATAAAAAAACGGCACACAGTGCCGTTTTTTTATACAAATTTTTTGCGCTATTCGCTTTCTACTGCTTCGATTTGCTTGATGATAATTTCGTTCCCCGTCAGCAAAAAGGTATTTCCGCTGCCGCAATGGGGGCAGGTTTTTCCGTGCGCTACGGTGGGGTAGTCCTTGCCGCAGGCTTCGCAATGAGTGACCGCCTGAATGGTTTCTATCACGATTTTCGCGTCTTTCAAAACGGTCTCCTTTTTCACCGCCCAATTCCAACAATCCTAGAAATAGTAGGGGATCACCGTGGAGACTTCGCCGATTTCAACCGTGACCGAATTGATTTTTTTCACATGGTTTTCGGCGGCGATTTCGTTTACCTGTTTGATGCAGTGAAACACGATTCCAAGTTCGTGCATCAGTCCTTTTTCTCCTTGGCGGCTTTCTTGCGTGCTTTTACAAACTTTTTGTCTTCCTTGCTGTTGTGTGCGAATAAAATCTTTACGCCGCGCTTTGCCGCATAGGGCAGTATGTATTTGAATTTGTCCTCGGCAACCCGCATTTTGCTCGCTTCGGGGTGGTCGCGGTGAAGGGTGATCGCGTCGAACTTGCACTTAGTCGTGCAAATTCCACAACCGATACAGCGGTTGGGATCGACCACCGTCGTCCCGCAACCCAAGCAGCGCGCCGTCTCGATTTTCACCTGTTCCTCGGTGAGCGTTCCGTGCGTATCTTTAAACGATTTCGTATGTTCGCCCGAAGCTTCCTGACGGGAAGAGTTGTCGTAGCTCTCCACGCGAATGTCGCCCGTGTTGAATTGAATGTATTCTCTGCGGTTTCTGCCTATCGTCATATGCCCGTGTTGAACGAAGCGGTGAAGCGATTCCGCCGCCTCGTGCCCCTGCGCGATTGCATCGATTGCAAACTTGGGACCCGTGTACACGTCGCCGCCGACGAAGATATCTGCTTGGGCGGTTTGGTAGGTGAGCGCGTCCGCAACGGGACCATTCCCTTTGCCGAATTGCACGGCGGTACCCTTTAACAAATCGCCCCAAACAATGGACTGCCCGATTGCGAAAATTACTTTCTCCGCGGGAACGGTAATCGTTTCGTTCTCGTCGTAAAGGGGAGCGAACTTGCTGTTTTCGTCGTACACGCGCGTACATTTTTTAAATACTACGGCAACCGCTTTGCCGTTCTCGGTAACAACTTCTTTGGGCCCCCAACCGCAGTTGATAACAACGCCGTCTTCACGCGCTTCGGAAATCTCTTCCTCGCTTGCGGGCATGATATCTTCCGTTTCGAGGCAGAGCATGGTAACTTTGCTTGCGCCGCTCCGTGCCGAAACGCGCGCCGCGTCGATTGCAACGTTGCCGCCGCCGATAACGACCACTTCGCCCCCGAACGCTTCCGCGCCCGTGTTTGCGTTCTTTAAATATTCCACCGCGGTGGTAACGCCGTTCGCGTTCTCTCCGTCGATTCCGGGGAGCTTGCCGCCCTGACAGCCGATTGCGACGTAGAATGCTTTATAGCCCTGTTCGCGTAATTCGTCTATCGTGATATCCTTGCCGACTTCCGTGTTCAGGCGGATTTCCACGCCCATTTCTTTCATGACCTCGATTTCGGCGTCGATGACGTCCTTTTCGAGTTTATAGGAAGGGATGCCGTAGGTCAGCATACCGCCCGCCTTTTCGTTCTTTTCGAATACAGTGGGGTAGTAGCCCATTTGCGCGAGGTAGTACGCGCAGGAAAGTCCCGCAGGACCGCCGCCGATGATGGCGATTTTTTCTTTCCAACGCCCTTTATTGGATGCGACGACGATGTCGGGCACGTACCTATGCTCGGCGTGCAGATCCTGTTCGGCGATGAATTTCTTTACCGCGTCGATGGAAACGGCGCTGTCAATCGTGCCGCGGGTGCATGCGTCCTCGCAACGGCGGTTACAAACTCTTCCGCATACGGCGGGGAAGGGGTTCTCTTTCTTGATGATTGCAAGCGCTTCTCTGTATTTACCTTGCGAAGCTTTTTTAAGATACCCTTGAACGGCGATATGCGCGGGGCAAGCCGTCTTGCAGGGGGAAGTGCCCGTATCGTGGCAGTTGATGCGGTTCTTGTCGCGGTAGTCCTCGTCCCACATGTGTTTGCCCCATTTGAGTTTGTCGGGGAGGGGCTGTTTGGGATATTTCACTTCCGTGCCGTCCGCCTTGCAAAGCTTTTGCCCGAGCTTCAACGCACCCGCGGGGCAGTATTCCACGCAGGCGCCGCACGCAACGCACTTTTGTTTATCCACGTGCGCGCGGTAAGCGGATGCCGACATGTTCGGCGTGTTGAAGAGTTGGGAAGTGCGCAGCGCGTTACAAATTTTTACATTACAGTTGCAGATAGCAAAGATCTTGTTTTCGCCGTCGATGTTCGTTACCTGATGAACGAAACCGTTGTCTTCGGCACGCTTTAATATCTCCATTGCCTCTTCGTAGGTAATGTCGCGTCCTCTGCCCGTTTCGCGGCAGTAGTCCGCCATGTCGCCCACGCCGATGCACCAATCCTGATAGTCGTCCGCGCAGCCCTCGTCAAGCTGTTTTCTGCCGTAGCGGCAGGAGCAGATGGACGCGCCGATGTGCCCTTCGTACTTTTTCAGCCAATAGGAGATATGCTCGATGTCCATCGTGGTGTTTTCCATGGAAATCGCTTTCTCCACGGGAATGACGTGCATGCCGATACCCGCGCCTCCGGGGGGAACCATTGCGGTCACGTGTTCGAGGGGGAGGAAAGTCATGCGCTCGAAGAACATGGCAAGCTCGGGGTGTTTATCCATGAGCTTGGTGTTCATGTTCGTGTATTCCGCAGAACCGGGCACGAAGAGGGGAACCCAATAATGCCTGTCTTCCCTGTTATAGGTCGTTCCGGGAATGGGGCCGTCTTTGGTGTATTTGTCGCCGTAGTCGTATTCGAGCATGCCAAGGAAAGAAAGTTTATCCACAATTGCGTCGAACGTCGCGTCGTCGAGTTTAGACAGCTTCTTTAATTTCGCATACTGATATTTCTTTCTCGTCTCCATTTTCAGGAGCAAGTCGAGAGAGTTTTCGCGCTCGTCGGCGGTCATCTCGTCTTCGAAAATGCAGGCAAAGCCCCAATATTCGGGGTCTTCCGATTTAATGCCTTTCACTTTCCCGGGAAGTCTGTCCGTAACCCTGCGCACAAACTTTAAAAGCTTGGGGTTGGGGTTTTTGTCGTGCATATGTGCGGGTACGTATTTTTTACTCATTTCAGGCATATTAGTTACCTTCCTTCCATTGCTTGATATTTTTTAAAATCCAATTTGCGAAATGCTCTATCCCTTCGCCCGTCTTGGCACAAATGGGAATGACTTCCGCATTGGGATTGCGCATCGCGATATACTCTTTACATTTTTCCAAATCGAAGTCGAAGTAGGGCGCTACGTCCATTTTGTTGATAAGCACCAAATCGCAAATGGAGAACATGAGCGGATATTTAAGCGGTTTGTCGTGCCCTTCGGGAACGGACAAAATCATGCAGTTTTTGCTTGCTCCCGTGTCGAACTCGGCGGGGCATACGAGGTTGCCCACATTTTCGAGAATGGCTAAGTCGGTGTGATCGAGGTTTAAGCCGTTTAAGCCCTGGCGGGTCATTTCCGCGTCGAGGTGGCACATGCCGCCCGTGTGCAGTTGGATAGACTGTACGCCCGTCGCCTCGAAGATTTTTTTCGCGTCTACGTCGGAATCGATGTCGGCTTCCATGACGGCAATTTTAATTTTGTCTTTTAACGCGTTGATCGTGCGGATGAGGGTGGTGGTCTTGCCGCTTCCGGGGGAGGACATCAGGTTGAGCAGAAACACGCCTTTTTGTTTCAGCTCGCCGCGGAGCGCGTCCGCGTCCTTATCGTTGTCCTCGAAGATGCTTTTTTTAATTTCGATGATTTTTACTTCCTGCATTGCGTTTCCGCCTTTCCTTAATATATGCTTATTGTAACACCATTATCGAATTTTGTCAATACTTGAATGATTTTGACTGCCGAGAAAATAAGTTTGGGAAATTTTACGAAATTGTACGAAAACGCTTGACACAAACGGAATAATTACTATAATTAAATATGCTTTTATTGAGGTGTAGCGCAGTTTGGTAGCGCGCTTGGTTAGGGACCAAGAGGTCGTGGGTTCAAGTCCCGTCACCTCAACCAAAAAACCGTAATACGCTTTTGCGTGTTACGGTTTTTTATATTGCGCATTTGTGACGGGGCTTGAGGGTGGAGACGATTGCGGGAGCAATCGGTTTGCGGGCGAATCGTCTTTCTTCGTTTGAGCTTGCCGCAAACTGCACAGCACGGTGTGCTGTGCATCGGGGCGCGCCGCTAAAGGCGCAA
>CAMWUS010000023.1 GCA_947177495.1 uncultured Clostridia bacterium | reverse complement strand
GCACGACAACGTTACGCTCGTACAGGAAGCGACGCGCATTGCAAAGGAGAAAGCTCCTTACCTTGCACTCGACGGCGAAATGCAGTTCGACGCGGCAATCGTGCCCGAGGTCGCAAAAATCAAAGCGCCCAATTCTCCCATTGCGGGGCATGCAAACGTGCTTATCTTCCCCGATTTGCAGGCGGGCAACATCGGCTACAAAATCGCGGAACGCTTGGGCGGCTTCCAGGCAATCGGACCCATCTGTCAGGGCTTTGCAAAACCCCTCAACGACTTGTCGCGCGGGTGCAAGGCGAGCGACGTGGTGTGCGCGGTTGCAATTACCGCTTTGCAGGTAAAGGAGTAAGAATATGAAAATTTTAGTTATCAACGCGGGGAGCTCCTCGCTCAAATATCAGCTTATCGCTATGGAGACGGAATCGGTCATCGCCAAGGGGGGTTGCGAGAGAATCGGGATTCCCGGCGGTAAACTCACCCACAAGGCGAACGGCAAGGAATTCGTCATCGAGAAAGAGCTTCCCAACCATACGGAAGCAATCTCGCTTGTATTGAAAGAGCTTGTCGATAAAGAGGCGGGCGTTATTTCTTCGATGGATGAAATCGACGCCGTAGGACACCGCGTCGTTGCTTCGGGCGAAGCGTTCACCAAAACCACGCTCGTGACCGACGACGTGATGAAGACGATGGACGAAATTGCGGAGCTTGCGCCCTTGCACAACCCCGCGGCAATTCTCGGCATCAACGCTTGCCGTGCGGTCATGCCCGGCAAGAAAATGGCGCTCGTGTTCGATACGTCCTTCCATGCGACGATGCCCGACTACGCGCACTTGTACGCAATCGATTATAACGACTACAAGACCTACAAGGTTCGTAAATACGGCGCGCACGGTACCTCGCACAAGTTCGTTGCGGGCGCGGCGGCTGAGTATTTGAAGAAGAAACCCGAGGATTTGAAAATCATCACCTGCCACTTAGGGAACGGCTCTTCCATTTCCGCAGTTGACGGCGGAAAGTGCATCGATACCTCTATGGGCTTCACCCCGCTTGCGGGCGTTCCCATGGGCACGAGAAGCGGCGATATCGACGTAGCGGCAATCGAATTCCTGTGCCGTAAAAAGGGTATGACCATGCAGGAAGGCTTGACCTACCTCAACAAAAAGTGCGGTATGGCGGGCGTTTCGGGCGTGTCTTCCGACTTCCGCGATTTGACTGCGGCGAGCGACAAGGGCGATTATAGAGCGACGCTTGCGCTGAAAATGTTCGGGTATAGCTGCAAGAAATACGTGGGTGCGTATATGGCGGCGCTCGGCGGACTTGACTGCATCGTGTTTACGGCGGGCGTGGGCGAAAATACGCCTGCGGTGCGCGCGGACGTGGTGAGCGGGCTCGAAGCGTTCGGCATTAAGTTAGACCCCAAAAAGAACGACTACCGCAACGACGGCACCATTCACGACATTGCCGCGGCGGACTCCAAAGTGCGCATTCTTGTCATTCCCACCAACGAAGAGTTGGTAATTGCGCGGGAAACGGCGGCACTTATCTGATTTTTCGCAAATTCTTTTAAAAGGGCGCGAAAAAAGATTGACAAATAGGCGGAAATATCCTATACTTTTTTAAGATAATGATTCCGAGAATAGACGTACGCGGCGCGATAGCGAAGAAACAATTTTCTTCGAAACTCAACTTCGAATACGAAGCAGACGGGACTTTGCTCGACATTCCGTTCGTTTCGTTCTCTTCACCCGTGGAAGTGGCTCTCCGTTACGAGATCCTCGAAAACGACGACGTGGAGATAACGGGACAAATGCGTTTTTCGCTGAAAGGCGAATGCTCGCGATGTCTTTCCGCTGCGGAGCAGAGCTTTACGGCGGAAATCGACGGACTGTTTGTTGCGGGCGAGAGCGACGGAGAGACGTACGGTTATCGGAACGGGGTTATCTATTTGGAGGAATTTCTCCGCGACGGGTTGTTGGTCGCCTTGCCTCCGCGCCTTCTTTGCGGAACTTGCAGCGCCCAAGACGGAGAAAACGAATAAAGGAAAGAGAGGTAAACGACAATGGCTGTACCCAAGAGAAAGCAATCGAAGAGCAGAACGGATAAGCGTTTTGCGAACTACAAGGCAACCGCCGCAACCATGGTGGAGTGCCCGCACTGCCATAACTTGAAGGTAGCGCATAGAGTTTGCGGAAATTGCGGCTTCTACGACGGAAAGGAAGTCGTTCCGCAGAAAGCAGAATAAGCAAAAAGAAAACGGATACGGCGGCGCATTGCGCCGCCTTTCGTCGTTTTGAATAAAAAATAATTTCCGTAGCCATAATATGGAAGAAACTGTTAAATAAGAGGAAAGAAATGAACGAGAAGGCATTCCGCAATTTATCTTACGGCGTTTACATTTGCACCACTTGGGACGAAGGTCGCCCCGTCGGGTGCGTTGCCAACAGCGCGATGCAGGTCACGTCAACGCCTGCGGGCATTGCGGTGAGTATCAACCGTTTAAACTATACCAACGAATGCATTCGCAGGTGCGGCTACTTTGCTATCTGCGTCATGTCCGAAAAGAGCGACCCCAAGCTGATCGGTCGGTTCGGGTTTACTTCGGGCAGAGATACCGATAAGTTCGAGGGCTTTCCTTATACCGTGCGCGGAAAGCTTCCCGTGTTGGACGACGGTTGCGCATATTTCGTTTGCAAGGTAACCGACACTTGGGAAACGCAAACGCATTCGGTGTTCTTCGGCGAAGTGACGGACGCCGACGAATTGAAAGCGGAAACGCCTATGACTTACGCTTACTATCACCGCGAGTTGAAAGGCAAAACCGCCAAGAATGCGCCCACTTATAACGAAGCGGAAACAAATTCCGCGCCTGCACAAGAAAACGCGAAATGGGTTTGCACCGTCTGCGGGTACGAATACGACGGCGATATTCCCTTCGAGGAACTTCCCGATGATTGGGTTTGCCCGCTCTGCGGCATGGGGAAAGAATATTTTGAGAAAAGATGATTTAAAACGCTACGGATATTCCGTAGCGTTTTAATTTAAAAAAACACTTGACAAAGCGTATTTTATAGCGTATAATACAAATACCATATACCCGTATGGGGTATATTATAGGAGAAGTACGGTGGAAGAAGTTAGAATGAAACGGCGTACCGAAGAAGAGAAAACGGCAATTATCAACAGGCTCAAACGCATTACGGGGCAGATGAACGGCATTGTGCGCATGGTGGAAGAGGACCGCTATTGCGACGAAGTGCTGATTCAGCTTTCTGCGGTGGATAAAGCAATCAAGGCGCTTGCCAATATGCTGCTCGACGCGCATATGCACACCTGTCTTGTAGAGCATATCAAGGCGGGCGAGCTCGACGCGGTGGACGAAGTGGTCGATTTATTTAAGAGGTTTCAATGAAAAAGAAATTTTCGATTACGGGCATGACCTGTACGGCGTGCTCGTCGGGCATCGAACGCGCGGTGAAAAAATTGGACGGCATCAGCTTTTGCGCGGTTTCTCTCATGGGGGAATGCCTCGAAGCGGAGTTTGCCGAAGGGACGGAAGAAAAGATTTTTTCAACCGTAAAGGCGCTCGGTTACGGCATTTACGAATACGGCTGTGCGCCGCAAAAGAAAAAGGGGCTCACGCTCGGTTGGCGATTTATCCTCTCGCTGATCCTTTTAATTCCCGAAATGTATCTCGCCATGGGGCACATGATTTCCGAGGCAATCGTGCCGCACGGTTGGTGGAATTACGGATTTCAAATCGGACTGACGCTCGCGGTTCTCTGCATCAACTACCGCTTTTTCGTGAGCGGGGTACGCGCTGCGTGCAAGCTCGTTCCGAATATGGATACGCTCGTAAGCCTAGGCGCGGCGTGCTCCTTTGTGTACAGTTTGGTCATGGCAATTATCGTGCCCGAACAGCCCACGCTCTTTTTCGAGTCGGCGGCGATGATCGTAACCCTCGTCACGCTCGGCAAATTTTTGGAGGAGCGGAGCAAACGGCGCACGGGCAGAGAGGTGGAAAAACTCATGTCGCTCGCCCCGTCGCTCGTTACGGTGGAGCGGGACGGAAAGACGGAGACAGTCGCGCTCTCCGAGCTTGCCGTGGGTGACATTCTCATTGTAAAGCAGGGTGAATCGGTCGCGGCGGACGGCGTTATTTTAGAGGGGCACGCGTTTGTGGACAGCTCCGCAGTTACGGGCGAGAGCTTGCCCGTGGAACGCACTGCGGGTGACAACGTTACGAGCGCTTCCCTTGTGCAGAGCGGATTTATCAAAGTGCGCGCCGAAAAGGTGGGAGAAGATACTTTGCTGTCGGGCATTATCCGCATGGTGAAAAGCGCGGGGGCGAGTAAGGCGCCCGTACAAAAGCTTGCCGATAAAATCGCGGCGGTGTTCGTGCCCGTCGTGCTCGCGATCGCGGTCGTCACCTTTGTCATTTGGCTAGTTGCAACGCACAGCGTATTCAACGCGTTTAACTACGGGCTGAGCGTTATGGTCATTTCCTGCCCGTGCGCGTTGGGGCTGGCAACGCCCGTGGCGGTCATGGCGGCGACGGGGCGCGGGGCTTCGCTCGGCGTACTCTTCAAGAATGCGGAAGCCTTGCAACGCACGGCGGACGTGGGAACGGCACTGCTCGATAAGACGGCTACGCTCACGGAGGGAACGCCAAAGGTCGTGTACTTTGAGGAATATTCCGAAGGCGCAAAGCAAATCGCCTACGCCCTCGAAAGCAAGCTCAATCACCCGCTTGCTTCCTGCATTGCGGATTACTGCGAAAGCGGGTTGGAAGCGGAAAACGTGGAATATCTCACGGGGCTTGGCGCAAAGGGAAGCGTAAACGGAAAAATTTATTACCTCGGCAACGAAAGGCTTTTGCAGGCGAAAAGCATTCACTTCGTCGAGCAACTCGCGCTCTTCGAGCGGCTGTCGGAAGAGGGCAAAACGGTGCTCTTCCTCGCGGACGAAAAAAGCGTGCTCGCTATCTTCGCCCTTGCCGATACTTTAAAAGAGGGAAGCAAAGAGGCGGTCGCCGAGTTGTTCTCCCTGCACGTGACGCCGTATATGCTTACGGGTGACAATTCGGCGGTTGCAAAGTATATCGCCGAAACGGCAGGCATTTCTTACGAGGGGCTCGTTTGCGCGGAAATGCTGCCCGAGGATAAATTCGAGGCGGTGAAATCGCACAAGGAGCACGCGAAGGATCTTCCCAAAAAAGTGCGGAAAGGCGTTGCAATGGTGGGCGACGGAATTAACGATTCCCCCGCGCTCAAAGAGGCAGACGTTGGCATTGCCATGGGCAACGGAACGGACGTTGCCATCGAGAGTGCGGACGCGGTGCTTATGAGCGGCGATTTGCGCGCCCTGCCCCGTGCGTTGGGGCTTGCGCGGCAGACCATGCGCGTCATTAAGCAAAATTTGTTTTGGGCGTTTTTCTATAACTGTGTGGGAATTCCGCTTGCGGCAGGTGCGCTCGCATTTGCGGGTATCACGCTCAACCCCATGATCGCGTCTGCCGCGATGAGCCTTTCTTCGCTCTGCGTAGTGGGAAACGCTTTAAGACTGACCGGATACGGACGGCATTCCGTAAAAAATAAAAACAATCAAAAACAGGAGGACGGTATGAAAAAGACGATTTCGGTAGAGGGCATGATGTGTATGCATTGCCAAAAGCACGTGGAGGACGCGCTTTCCGCAGTTGCGGGCGTTTCCAAGGTAGAGGTGAATTTAAAGAAGAAACGCGCCGTGGTAGAATGCGGAGAAGAGGTTTCCGACCAAGCGCTTGAACAGGCGGTAAAGGAAGCGGGCTACGAAGCGAAGGTTGTGAAATAATTTTTATTAACGCATTCGCGGTAATTCGGCAAACTTCGGCAAAGCGTTTGCTTATGCGCAACTGCGCAAATGTTATCATACTCCTGCGGACAGCAAGCCCGCAAGGAGGATAACATGTCGGAAACATTATTGCTCGATAAGCGCACACAGGGAATGGTGGAAGGCTACGTCCCCGATGGGGAATTGCTTGGTTCCCTCGTGCGCTTTTTTTCTATTTTTTCGGACAGTACGCGGCTGCGTATTCTGTCGGCGCTCGCCATTTCGGAAATGTGCGTAACCGATATTTCCCGCGTGCTCTGTATCAACCAAACCACCGTTTCGCATCAGCTGCGTTTCTTAAAAGACGCGGGCATTGCCAAGGCGCAACGGCACGGCAAAATCATCTTTTACTCGCTGTATAACGACCTTGTGAACGACGTTCTCTTGAAGGGCGTGGAGTTTTTGGGGTATTGAGGAAAAGAAGTTTGCGTATTCCCTTGAAAAAAGCTTAATTATCGTGTATAATAGTATTATGGCGGAAAGCGTAGTTCGGGAAAAACTCAAACTGTTGCCCGATCAACCGGGCGTTTATATCATGCTCGACAAAGAGGGCACGGTTATTTACGTGGGAAAGGCACGCGTGCTGAAAAACCGCGTGCGGCAGTATTTCCAAAATTCCCCCAAGCCCGCCAAGGTACAGGCAATGGTGGAGAGCATTGCCGATTTTGCTTACGTCGTCACCCCTTCGGAGGTGGACGCGCTCGCTCTCGAAAACACCTATATCAAGAAGCACAAGCCTAAATATAACATTCTTTTAAAAGACGATAAGACCTATCCCTACATTAAAGTGCACACGCGGGAAGAATTTCCGCACATTTCTATTACGCGGCGGTTGAAAAAGGACGGCAAATATTTCGGGCCTTTTATGGGCGGGGTGAACTGCAAGGAAATCGTAGACGTGGCGGCAAAGGTGTACAACATTCGCACCTGCACCACGGCAATCACCGAAAAGCCCAAAAAGCCCTGCCTCAATTATCATTTGGGGCGCTGCCTTGCCCCCTGCGCGGGCGAATGCGAAAAGCAAGAATACGCCAAGCGGGTGGAAAAAACGCTCTCTTTTTTATCGGGGAACTACGAGGAAGCGGAGGGCATTCTGCGCGAAAAGATGGCGCGATTTGCCGAGGAAGAGGAGTTCGAGCTTGCGCTCGACTACCGCAATAAAATTGAAATGCTCTGCCGTTTGGGGCAGCGCCGTATCACCTCCATGCCCAAGGACGTGGACGCGGATATTTGGGCGATCGCTTCCAACGGGCTGTATGCCGTAATCAGCGTGCTCGTCACGCGTGGCGGCATCATGCGCGGGAGCAGGAATTTTTCCGTCGACGCGGGCGCGGGCGAGCGCGGGGATATGCTTATGAGCTTTCTTACGCAGTATTACGCTTCGCACGAAATTCCGCACGAACTTATCGTTGGCGAAGAGTTAGACGACGAGCTGTTGCTTGCCTATTGCTTCCGCCGTACGGGGCGCAACGTCACCGTTACCCGCCCCAAGCTCGGCGTGAAAAAAGAACTGCTTGCAATGGCATGCGGGAACGCGGAAGAGTATCTCGAAAAGTCCGTTTCGGCAATCGAACATAAAAACGACATGACCACGGGCGCCTGCGAACGGCTGAAAGAGTTGCTCGCACTCAATAAATATCCCAAGCGCATGGAGTGCTACGATATTTCCAACATTTCGGGCGTGGACAAGGTCGGCTCCATGGTCGTGTTCACGGACGGCGAGGCGGACAAAACGCAGTACCGCAGATTCCGCATTAAAACGGTGGAGGGCGCGGACGACTTTGCTTCCTTGAAAGAAGTGCTTTTGCGGCGGCTTAACAAACTCGGCTCGGACGAGGAAGAGCGCTTTCCCCGCCCGCAACTTATCGTCATCGACGGCGGCAAGGGGCAGTTGAGCGCGGTAAAGGAAATTTTCGACGGGCTCAGAATAGATGACATCGACCTTATCTCGCTTGCGAAAAAGGAAGAGGAAGTTTTCACGACGGAGAGCACGGAGAGCGTGCGTATCGACAGGCGGGACTATGCCCTAAAACTTTTGCAACGTATCCGCGACGAGGCGCACCGTTTCGCCATTACCTATTTCAGGAATTTACATTCCAAGCGTAGTCTTTCCTCTTTGCTCGAAGAGATCGGTGGAATCGGCGCGAAAAAGCGTGCGGCGCTCATGGAGAAATTCGGCACGATCGACAAAGTGATGCAGGCAAGCGAACAGGAACTTGCCTCGGCGCAGGGAATCGGAAAAGAGCTTGCCGCTAAAATTAAAAACTATTTGAATAACCTATCATGAAATACGATATTTTTCTTTCCGACTTCGACGGCACGCTGGTGCGAGCCGATAGAACGGTTTCCGAAACAAACAAGCAAGCGATTGCAAAATACCGTGCGGCGGGCGGAGTGTTCGCCGTCGTTACGGGCAGGGCGCTTACTTCCATTCTGCCCCGCTTGCAAGAGTTGGGGCTGACCGACGGGCTTGCCGTTGCTTTTCAGGGCGCGGTAATTGCCGAAGCGGGCACGGGCAAGCTGATAAGAGCAGGCGGGTTTGCGCTTGAAAACGCCGTGCGTGCCATTCGCGCGCTCGAAGCGGAAAATCACCACATTCACATTTACACGGCAGACGAATTTTATTGCAACCGCGCCGACGAGGCGCTGAAAGCCTACGAGCAAATTTGCGGCATTAAGGCGACAGTCGTCGAGAACGAATTACTCTCCGAGAAAGTGGAGCGGGAGCAGTTAAAAATTATAAAAGTGCTTGCCATGGTGGAAAAGGAAGAGCGGAACGCGCTTGCCGAAAGACTTACGCGGGCGCTCGGCAAGCAGTACTATATCACCTGTTCCGCCGACTTTTTGGTGGAAATCATGCCCGCGGGAGAGAGCAAAGCGAACGCGGTGGATTTCCTTTCCAAACATTACGGCGTTCCGATTGAGAAAATTGCGGCAATCGGCGATAACTTCAACGATTTGCCCATGATACTCCGTGCGGGCGGCAAGTTCGCCGTTGCAAGCGGAGAATACGAATTGAAAAAACACGCTACCGTCGTACCGTCCTGCGAGGAGGACGGCGTGGCGGCGGCGCTTGAAATTGCGATGGGGGAAACACGATGAACGAAACCGTATTGCCGAAAGAAACCGTCATGCTCGACAGGTTTGCAAGCGATTTGAATTTGGAAATGCTCTATGCGGGGCGGGGGCTTGTTACGCTTACGAGTATCAGCGTGGAGCGCCCCGGTTTACTGCTTGCGGGCTTTAACAACTATTTCGACGCGCAGCGCATTATGTTGATTGGTCTCAGCGAATACGAGTTCATGCGCTCGTTCGAACCGCAAGAGCGGAAAGAGCGGGTGGAACGGCTGTTCGCGGGCGGGCAGGTGCCCTGCGTGATTTTCGCGCGCGATTTGCCCGTGCTTCCCGAATTTATGGAATGTGCGCGCGCTTCGGGCACGCCCATTTTCCGCACGAGCAAAATGACTACTTCTATCATGGCGGATCTGTATACCTACCTCAACCGCCTGCTCGCGCCCGAAACCACCGTGCACGGCGTACTTTTGGACGTGTTCGGCGTGGGCATTCTCATTACGGGGAACAGCGGCGTCGGGAAAAGCGAAACGGCAATCGAGCTCATTAAGCGGGGACATCGCCTCGTTGCGGACGATTCCGTTCTTATCAAGAGGGTGGAAAAAGAGCTTATCGGCACCGCGCCCGATCGCATCCGTTACTTTATGGAACTGCGTGGGATCGGTATTATCAACATTAAAAACATGTACGGCTCGGGCTCCGTCCTCGGCGAAAAGGAAGTGGGACTCGTGTTCGAAATGGAGCCTTGGCGAAGAGACAAGGAGTACGACAGAATCGGCGGCGAGAAGAACACGGAGGAGATTTTGGGGATACACGTTCCCAAGCTTACCGTTCCCGTCAGCCCCGGGCGCAACCTCGCTATTTTGATAGAAGTTGCGGCGCGCGACCAACGCTTAAAGAGCATGGGCTATGACGCGGCGCAGGAACTCATACAAAGGACGATAGGACGGTAATTTGAAACGCGAACTGCTCGCCCCTGCGGGGGGTGAAAAATCGGCGAGAGGGGCGCTGCTTGCTGGCGCGAACGCCGTATATTTGGGACTCAAAGAATTTTCCGCCCGAGAGGGGGCGGAAAATTTTGACGTTCCCGCGTTAGAGCGGACCGCGCGCTTTGCTCACCTCTTGGGCGCGCGGGTGTATGTTTGTTTAAACACGCTCGTAAAGGACGACGAGACGGCGCGCTTTTTCGAATGCGCCCGTCTTGCTTACATTGCGGGCGCGGACGGCATTTTATTGCAGGATATTTTCTTGGGAAAGGCGCTTCATGCCGCGTATCCGCAAATGGAGTTGCACCTCTCCACGCAGGCGGGTTGCTGTAACGTACACGGCGCGTTGCTTGCGCGCGAATACGGGTTTACCCGCGTTGTGCTCGCTCGCGAAACGCCCTTGGCGGAAATCAAGAAAATTTCGGAAATTATCGAAACGGAGGTTTTCGTACAGGGCGCACTGTGTACCTGTTTTTCGGGGCAGTGCTATCTTTCCTCGTTTGCGGGAAACAACAGCGGCAACCGCGGGCGCTGCAAACAGCCTTGCAGAAAGCGTTACCGCATTGACAGAGCGGGCTTCGAGGAATACGCTTACGCGCTCTCCACGTCCGATTTGTGCGTGGGCGAGCGGATAGGCGAATTGCTTGCGGCGGGGGTGACTTCCTTTAAAATCGAGGGGAGACTGCGCCGTGAGGAATATGTTTCTGCCGCAGTCCGCTATTACAGAAATTTGCTCGACGGCAAGAAAGCCGACAGAACGGACTTGACGCGCGCGTTTAACCGCGGCGACTATACTGCGGGCTTGGCGTTCGGGCAGGAGAAAGATTTTCTTTCCCGTGCCGTGCAGGGGCATATCGGCGAGCGGGTTGGTACGGTTACCATTTCGGGCGGCGGGTACTTTTGCGCAAGCGCATATGTTGCCCGCAAAGGCGACGGGTTTAAAATATTGCGCGCTAGCAAAGAAGTGGGCGGCGCAAGCTTTTTGCGTGCGGGCAAGGGTGGATTTTTTCTTGCAAGTTCTTTGAAGTTAAAATCGGGCGACGAGGTGCGACTGACGACGGAGGCGAATGCGGGCGAACGCATTCAACCTGTTTGTTTTAAGGAAATTAGCGTGCAAGTGCGCATCGTGGGCGGCGAATTGCCCGTTGCGCGCTGTGACGATTTTACGTTTGCGGGTGAGGAACCCGTGCAATTTGCGCGCAGTGCGCCCCTTACGCAAGAGGAGATTGCGGCGTGTTTCGGGAAGGCGGAAGAACCGCTGTTGCCCCATGTAAGCGTACAAACGGAGAACGCATTTCTGCCCAAGTCGGCGCTCAACGCATTCCGTCGGGCTTTCTATGCCGCGTTTATCGCGCATGTATTGCCCGCACGGGAAGAGCTTCCCGTAGCAGAATTTTCTGCTGAAAGGATTCCTGCGGGAGGGAAAAAGAAAGCGGTCATTACCCGCAACCCCGATGGCGCGGACGCAGATATCGTGATTTACAAGCCGCGCGATTTAAAAACGATACAACTTCCCAAACGGGGCAAGGAAAAATATTTGTGGCTTCCGCCGCTTTTCGCGGAGCGGGACGAACAACTGATTGCGGACGTAATTGGACAGTTCGACGGCATTTACGCGGAGGGGAGCTACGGCGTAAAGCTTGCGCAAAAGTACGGCGTTTCGCTCTTTGCGGGCGCGGGGTTCAACCTCACCAACCGCTTTGCGGTGGCGGGCGTACGCGCGGCGGGGGCGAAGTATTATGTGCTTTCTAAGGAGCTTTCCCGCACCGAACAGCACGCTTTAAACGACGACGGCGCGTTCGCCTTGCAGGGCGGCGGCATTTCCGTGATGGAGCTTTGCTATTGCCCGTTCGGGAAAACTTGCAACGCCTGTGACAAGCGCGACGAATATCTTTTAACGGACGAAGAGGGGCGCAAGTTCCCGCTCGTTCGCTACCGTGCAAGCGAGGGTTGCCGCTTCGAGGTGTATAACTGCGTGCCCCTATCTTGCGAGAGCGATTGCTCCCCGCTGTACGATTTCACCGTTTTGGGACAGAGCGGGAATGCGACGACGGGGCACGCGAACAGGAGTATGTTATGACGAAGAGCGCACAGCGTTTGGAGCTGGATAAAATTTTGGCGGCTGCTTCCGAGTACGCCGTTTTGGAAGAGGGGCGCGAAGCAATTTTGCAAATCGAGCCCGTGCAAGAAATCGGAGAAGCCAAGCGCCTTTTGGAGCTGACGGACGAGGCGACAAAACTGCTGTTCGAGTTGGGTGCGGGAAACATCGAAGCGTTCCCGCCGCTCGGCGACGCACCCGAGCGCGCGGAGAAGGGCGCAACACTCTCCTGCGCGGAACTGCTCGCCTGCGCAAGGCTGTTGCGTTCCGCCCGCGTGCTGTATTCTTCCGTCACGTCTTTGGGCGGGGAGCACACGCCCCGCTTTTGCGAGCTTGTGCATAACCTGATTTTCGACGAGGGGTTGGAACGCGACATCGGCAAAAAAATTCTCAGCGATACGGAAATTTCCGACCATGCGAGCGAAAAGC
>CAMWUS010000022.1 GCA_947177495.1 uncultured Clostridia bacterium | reverse complement strand
CAGTTTGATTGAAGCGAGTGAGGTGCATACAGTAAACGCACTTTCGTCGATATACGTTAAAGTGGAAGGCAAATTAATTTCGACAAGAGAACTACAGTTGGCAAACGCATATCGCCCGATTTCTTTCAATCCACGCGGAAGCATAACGTCCGTGAGGGACACGCATCCTATAAATACGAAATCTTCGAGCTTTTCAAGTTCACCGTTAAATACAACTTTTTTCAACTTGTCGCAAAAGTTAAACGCATATCCCCCGATTTCCATAACAGTATTCGGAATCGTAATTTCAGTGAACGATTTGCAATCCTGAAACGCATAGTTGCCGATTGATTGCAACCCGCTCGGCAATTCATTTGAAACAAGTAAGGTGCAATTTGCAAACGCATATTCGTCGATACGAGTTATCGTGGAAGGCAAATTGATTTCGGTAAGCGAGGCGCAACCCCAAAAGGCGCCTGAGGAAATTCGATTGATTCCCTCGGGAAGTTCTACACTTTCAAGTGTGTCGCAATCTGCAAAATAAAGCCCTTCTATCGAAGCCACAGTTCCGTTATTATAATATCTATGGGGAATGACGATTTTCGTAATACTGCGGTCGTATCCCGACTCCTCGTCCGAATATGCGCTAACCGTGACCGTAGCACTGCCCGTGGCTCCATCGGTGTAATAAAGCCAAGTACTCACGCCGCAGAGCGTGCAAATCTTATTATCGTCGTTTTCGTGCGCATCGAATCCATGATACTCGCACCTTGTGCAATCCACCTCGTGCGCATCGTTATTCCAAAACTCTACTTTCGCGTAGGCGTGCCCTAAGGCGGGGATAATAAATGATTTCCCGTCGGAATAGCTGTTTCCTTCTCTTTGGAATACCGCCGTGTACCGCCTTTCGCCCTCTTCCTCGCAAGCGGGTTGTTTTAATACTTCCACTTGAATTTCCGTTTCGATTTGCAAAGAATGGTTGCTGTCCCGTTTGCACCGCACGACCGCTTTTACGTCCAAACCGTCCCACAACCACTCCGCCGCGGCATAATCGTAGTCGTGCCCCGATGCAGGAATTACTCTTCCGTGCGCTTCCTCGAACGGCTTTCCGTCGTAAGTTGTTCTTACGGTGTGGGTATCGATTCCGTTTTTCTCGCAAGTAGCGTCCACATGGCTGAAAACCGACTTTACGCGTTCGGAATGCGTTTTTCCGCATTCGCGCTTGCAGACAAGGTACAATGTCGCCGCAGACCAATCGGTTTCCCATTGAAACTCGGAATTATAGTCATGCCCCAAGGCAGGTAATTTACGCGAGCTCGTATCGGTGTATTCCTGCTCACCCGAAATGAGCCGCGCCGTATAGAGTGCGCTTCCCTCACTCTCGCAAGCGGGTTCAAGTAAAATTTCTTCGTCGATATCGGGCGTTAAAGTAAGCGTATGATCCCCGCGCTTGCAAGGAATATTTGCACTCGCTGTCAGGGCGTCTTCGTCCCAATTCCACAAAATTGCCGTATAGTCGAAATCGTGCCCCAACGCGGGCAATTCTACTTGTTTTTCGTCGGAATACTCCGTGCCGTTTGCCGTAAACTTCGCCGTGATAAGCGCGCGTCCCGCGTCTTCGCAGGTGGCGGGCAAAATCGTTTTTTGGGTAATTCCCGTTTGCAGTATTAGCGTTTCGCCGCAAGCGCATTGCACGCGCGCTTGCGCTTGCTCGTCTCCTTCCCATTCCCAAGTAATAGCGGTAAAGTCGTATTCGTGCTCGCGGGTTGGTTTTTTTGCGCGCACGCCGAAAACGACGCCAAGCACTACCGCGCAAACCGCCAAAACCGCCGCGACCGATATTCCGATGATTACTCTCTTCTTTTTCACGTGCGCTCCTTTTGTTCATTATACTATCTCGCATACCGTTTGTCAAGGCATGAAAAAACGCTGCCGCGGCAGCGTTTTTATCGTTATGCTTTTTTAGGTTTTACAACTTGGATATGCACGTCGTCGGTCTGCTTTTGCTCCACGGGCGAGGGCGCGTTCATGAGCAAGTCGCGCGCCTTTGCGTTCATGGGGAACGCGATAACTTCGCGGATATTCACCGTATCGGAAATGAGCATGACCATTCTGTCCACACCGGGAGCAACGCCCGCGTGGGGAGGCGCACCGAATTCGAACGCGTGGTAGAGCGCGGGGAATTTCTTTACAACTTCCTCTTTGCCTAAGCCTACGATCGAGAACGCTTTAAGCATAATTTCGGGGTCGTGGTTTCTCACCGCGCCCGAGGAAAGCTCTACGCCGTTGCACACAATATCGTACTGATAGGCGAGCACTTCGAGCGGGTCTTGCTCTTCAAGCGCTTTCATACCGCCCTGCGGCATGGAGAAAGGATTGTGGCAGAATTCGAGTTCGCCGCTCTCTTCGCCGATTTCGTACATGGGGAAATCGACGATCCAGCAGAAACGGTACACGCCCTTTTCGCAAAGCTCCAACCCGTTACCGAGCATGGTGCGTAGTATCCCCGCGCGCTTTTGCACTGCGGTGAGCTTATCTTCGGCGACGACCGCCACAAACGCGCCCTTTTCAAGCCCGAGGATTTTGCCCAGCTTATCGCTTCTGTCGGCAACGAATTTGGAAATGCCTCCTGCGGGTACGCCGTTCTCGTCCAACTTCCACCAGAACATGACGCCGCCTTCCGTTTTGATTTTAAATTCTTCCGCCGTTTTATCGATCCACTTGCGCGGAACGTTTACGCCGTTTACCGCAATCGCCTTTACCCGCTTGCCTTCGAGCGCGGCAAACCCGCAGCCCTGCATGACGTCGGTAATATCTTTTATAATGAGCGGGTTGCGCAAATCGGGCTTATCCGAGCCGTAGGTTTCGAGCGCTTCGAGGTAAGGAATACGCTTGAAAGGAGGCTTGTCCGCTTCCCAACCCGAATATTTCGCGAACACGGGCGGGAGCACTTCTTCGAGCACGGCGAACACGTCCTCTTGGGTAGCGAACGCCATTTCGATATCGAGCTGATAGAACTCGCCGGGCGAACGGTCGGCGCGGGCGTCCTCGTCGCGGAAGCAGGGCGCGATTTGGAAATACTTATCGAACCCCGAGCACATTAAAAGCTGTTTGTACTGTTGCGGTGCTTGGGGAAGCGCATAAAACTCGCCGGGATAAATACGGCTGGGCACGATGTAGTCGCGCGCGCCTTCGGGCGAAGAACTCGTTAAAATGGGCGTGGAAATTTCGGTGAACCCGCGCTCTGTCATAAGGCGGCGCAAGTCGGCAATGATCTGCGCGCGCAATACGATTTTGTCGCGCACTTCGCTGTTGCGCAGGTCGAGGAAACGGTATCTCAGTCGCGCGTCCTCGCCCGCCTCCGTGGAATGGGAGACCTCGAAGGGCAATGCCTGAACGGTACGCCGTCCGAGCACTTCCACCTTTTCGGGAATAATTTCGATGAGCCCCGTTGCAATTTTATCGTTGGGCGCGGAGCGCAAAACTACCTTCCCCTCTACCGACACGGTAGACTCGGTGGGAATTTCGCGCAGAGCGGAAAGACAAGGCTCTTCCGTTGCCACCACCTGCGTCGTGCCGTAGAAGTCGCGAAGGACCGCGAAAAGCACGCCGCCCTTGTCGCGCTTGGAATCCAACCAGCCCGATATTTTTACCTGCTTGCCCGCGTCCTCCGCGCGCAGTTCGTTACAATGATGCGTTCTGTAAAACATATGTCGCTCCACGAATGTAAGTTGTTTTTATTGTATTCCTTTCTATTAAATAAGTCAAGTAATTTTTACGAAGTGGCGCACGCCCTTCGTTACAATCCTCTCCGCGAGGTGGGGTGAGCCTTGCGTTATGCACAACAACCCTGCGGGTTGTGTGCACAAGGCGAACTAAGCGAGCGGGATGTGAGCGTGACCGAAACGCCACTCTCCCTTGGTGGCGTTAGAAACCCGCCACTGCGGGACAGCATTTGTCGAACTCATTCGACTTATACAGGAAGGGTGAATGCGGGCGAAGTATATCGTGCGCCCTAAAAATTCGCCCGCAGAGGGAAATACTCGGCTGTTAGCGCAAAGCGCGTGCAGACGCGGTTTCCCTCAAATCACGAAAATTTCTTTGCGCGCCAAGCAAAGAAATTTTGTGAACTTAAACTTTTTGCTTGATTATTTTCCCATTTTGGGTTATACTGTATAAGCTGTGATAGGCGGGGAGTTAGCGGTGCCCTGTATCTGCAATCCGCTATAGCAGAGCCGAACGCTTTTCTCGGTGTCGTGTGTGGAAGGCCGCACGCGGAAAGGGATGTTGATAACAAGGTCTTATGCAACGCGCGTCCGCGAACCGTGTCAGGGCAGGGATGCAGCAGCACTAAACGGTGCCGTGCGTGTGCCATAAGGTAGCTTTGTCGGAGTTACCTACCGCGTTACCGCTTCGGTATACGGCAACAAAAAAAGCCCTCACAGTTTTTTTTGATTTCAAACCCCAAACGGGGTTTTTATTTTTACGAAAAAACAGCCGTGCGCAAAAAACGCGCACGGCTGTTTGGGTAGAAAATTACTCTTTGCTTTCGCGCTCGGTAATTTCTACGTTATACTTCTTGGAATCCTTAGGGGTTGCGGCACGCACGATGGTGCGGAGCGCCTTTGCAATTTTGCCCTGTTTGCCGATGACTTTACCCATATCGGAATCGGACAGCAAAACGGTAACGGTAATTTCGTCGTCCGTTTCCTCCGTGCGGTATTCGATATTTGCCTTATCAACAGCGAACTGTTCCACGATGTACTTGATGAGTTCTAACATAGCTCCTCCTTATTCCGCTACTAAGGCGACCGAATTACTTCTTTTTCTTCGTCTTGGTCTTGGCGGGGCTGAGCTTCTTGGACTGTTCGATTGCGCCCGCTTTTACGAGCAACGATTTCACGGTCTCCGTGGGTTGTACGCCCTTGCCGAGCCATTCCTTCGCCTTTTCGACGTCTACGGTAAGGGTAACGGGCGTGGACTTGGGATCGTAGTAACCGATCTTTTCGATGTATTCGCCCGTAGCCGCCTTGCGCGCGTCTACGACCACGATGCGGTAAACGGGGGACTTCTTGTCGCCGAGTCTTACCAAACGCATCTTAACCATAATACCTACCTCCAAAATTGATTTTCTTGATTAGTGATTTATTTAGAACGGCAGGCGCATTTTGCCCTTTCCGCCCTTTAACTGTTTCATGAGCATTTTTGTCTGCTCGAACTGCTTTAAAAGCTGATTGATTTCCTGCACCGTCGTGCCCGAACCGAGCGCGATTCTCCGCTTGCGTTGCGAGTTGATGATTTGGGGATTATCCCGCTCCTTGGGCGTCATGGAAAGAATGATCGCCTTGGTGTGCTCCATCTTCTTCTCGTCGATGTCTTTTTCGTTGATTTTCATTTTCCCTGCGCCGGGAAGCATACTTGCAAGCGCGCCCGCGCCGCCCATCTTTTTGAGCGCTTCGAACTGCTGCAAATAGTCGGTAAGCGTAAACGAAGCTTCACGGAGCTTGCGTTGCATCTCCTGCGCCTGCTGTTCGGTAACCGCTTCTTGCGCTTTCTCGATGAGGGAGAGCACGTCGCCCATGCCCAAAATGCGGGAAGCCATACGGTCGGGATAGAACGGCTCCAAATCGGTGAGTTTTTCCCCCACGCCGACAAACTTAATGGGCTTGCCCGTAACCGCCTTGATGGAAAGGCACGCGCCGCCGCGGGTATCGCCGTCGAGCTTGGTGAGGATAACGCCCGTCACGTCCAGCCTTTCGTTGAAGGTTTGCGCCACGTTTACGGCGTCCTGTCCCGTCATCGCGTCTACCGTGAGTAGTATTTCCGTTACGTCAACGGTTTTCTTGATTTCTTCGAGCTCTTTCATCAGCGCGTCGTCGATGTGAAGGCGCCCTGCGGTATCCACCACCACGGTGTCGTAACCCATTTTTAAGGCGTATTCCACCGCCTGCTTTGCGGTCTTGGCGGGATTCTGCGTGCCCTTTTCGAACACTTCCGTTTCCGCCTTTTTGCCCACAACTTTGAGTTGGTCGATTGCCGCGGGACGGTAAATATCGCACGCAACGAGTAAGGGGCGTTTGCCCTGCTTTTTGAGTTGAAGGGCGAGCTTTCCGCAAAGCGTGGTTTTACCCGCGCCCTGCAAACCGCACATCAAAATAACCGTAGGCGGTTTGGAAGCCACTTCGAGTTTGGCGTTGCCCGAACCCATGAGCGCGATCAGCTCTTCGTTTACGATTTTAATGACCTGCTGAGCGGGATTGAGCGATTCCAAAACCTGCTGTCCCACCGCCTTCTCGGAAACCTCGGCGATAAACTGCTTTGCCACGCGCAAATTGACGTCCGCTTCCAAAAGAGCGATACGCACTTCCCGCATTGCCGAGCGAATTTCGAGTTCGGTAAGTCTACCCCGCTTGGTCAGCTTACTGAATATGTGGTTGAGCCGCTCGGAGAGCGAACCGAATAATGCCATAAAATCCTCTTATATCTTTTCTTACAACAGCTCGTCGGCGTGTTCGCGGATTGCGCGCCGCACTTCTTCTTCGTAATCGCGGTCGAGAATGCTTGTAATTCCCTCGCGTTGCTCTTTTGTAAGACCTGCGCTCTCCGCCCATTTGCCGATGTCCGTCATCAGAAAGGATTGCGTTAACGTGACTTCGGTAATCGCGTAATTAAACCGCAACTTCTCCTCGTACTTCTCGAGCTTCTTTCTGCAAGTGTTCAAACAGTCGGAAACGCTTTGACGGGAACAGTTCTTTTGCTCGGCGATTTCGGAAAGCGATAAATCGTAATTAAAATAGAGGTCGGTAATTTCTTGCTGCGTTTTGGTGAGCAGACGGCTGTACCTGTCCCACAGCCGCAGGAAATGCAAATCTTCCATACCACCCTCCTTGCGATATTATACCGAATAAAAAAACGCCTGTCAAGTAATTTTACCGTACAGGCGGAAATTTTTTATATTGTGTGTTTCGAAATCAAATCCCCCGCTCGGGTTGCGAACGGGGGTATTCTTTAAATAAATCCTTCTACAAATTCTTCGGCGTCGAAGGGAACGAGGTCGTCGATCTTTTCGCCGACGCCCGCAAAGACGACGGGGATTCCGAGTTCCCCGCACAGCGAGAACACGAACCCGCCCTTTGCCGTGCCGTCGAGCTTGGTGAGCACGATACCGTCGAGCTCTACCGCCTCGTCGAACACGCGCGCCTGATTGACTGCGTTCTGCCCCGTGGTCGCGTCGAGCACCAACAATTTATAGAACGCCGCTTCGGGAAATTCCCGTGTAACGACTCGGTCCATCTTTTTGAGCTCGTTCATCAAGTTCTCTTTCACGTGCAACCGCCCCGCGGTATCCACAAGCACCACGTCGGTGCCCTTTGCCTTGGCGGAAGCAACGGCATCGAAAATAACGGCGGAAGGGTCGCTCCCCTCTTCGTGTTTTACGATACGCACGCCCGCGCGCTCCGCCCAAACGTTGAGCTGATCGGAAGCCGCCGCACGGAAGGTATCCGCCGCCGCAACCGTAACGCTCTTTTTCTTGGAAACAAAATAATTTGCAACCTTGCCGATGGTAGTGGTTTTACCCACGCCGTTCACGCCCACGAACATGAGTACGCAAGGATAGGTGATTTCGGGAATTTCCGCCTCGTTTAAAGTATCTTCGAGAATGTCCTTTAAAAGGTCGGTTACATATCTCTCGTCTTTAATTTTATTGCCGATTGCTTCTTCGCGCACTTGTTCCACGACTTCCTCGGCGGTGCGAACGGACACGTCGGCGGAGATGAGGATTTCTTCGAGCTCGTCGTAAAACTCGCGCCCGATTTTATCCTTCAAAAAGAGTTGACGCATTTTGTGCGCCAACCCATCTTTGGTCTTTTTGAGTGCGTTTTTGATTTTTCCGAACAGTCCCATTCTTAACTCCTAAGTTTAAATACTATCCGCGAGGAGGGTTTCCCTCCGCTGCGGGACAGCATTTGCCGCACACCTGCGGCTTAGTGACTTTTGATAAACAGAGTACAGCGCTCCACTGACAAAGAGATACCAACAAGGTTAGTAGCTCGCAAAGCTTTTCGGAACGAAAAGTTTGCGAAACTAAATGACCGTATCTCCCCCCAAGCGCTCTTCTACCTCGGAGAGCTTGACGGAAACGACCTTGCTGACGCCCTTTTCTTCCATGGTAACACCGAAGAGCGTATCCGCTTGGTTCATGGTGGGCTTTCTGTGCGTGATAACGATGAACTGCGTATCGCGCGAGAACTTTTTGAGATACTTTGCGAATCTGTCTACGTTCGCTTCGTCGAGCGCCGCCTCGATCTCGTCGAGAATACAGAACGGCATGGGACGGGATTTTAGAATTGCGAACAAGATAGCAATAGCCGTGAATGCACGCTCGCCGCCCGACAAGAGGGAAATCTTCGTAAGCTTTTTGCCCGGAGGGCAAGCCTTGATTTCGATACCTGCGTTAAGCGGATCGTCGCAATCGGTATAGTCGAGTTCCATTTCCGCACGACCGCCGCCAAACAACTCTTTGAATATCTTGGTGAAGTTGGCATTGATTTCGTTGAAGCCCGCGTCGAACTGCGTCTGCATCGTCGTCTTCAAATCGGTAAGCGCGCTCTGCAAATCGGTAATGCCCTTATCGAGGTCCTGCTTCTGCGTTTGCATTTCCGTATAACGCGTAAGCAAATTGTCGTAGTCCTCTACCGCATTTTGGTTGACGGGTCCGAGCATGGTAATATTGCGCTTTAACGATGCGATACGCGTTGCCGATTGTTCTGCGTCGTATTCCGCGTCGCGCAATTCCTGCGCGCTCTCGTAGCCCAACCCGTACGCTTCCTCGATACGCTGTTGAAGATTTTCGAGGTTGGCTTCCAACTTGGAAATTTCCAACTCGTAACCGTGCTTCTTCTCGCTCACCGTCATTTGGCGAGTGACCGCGTTGCGCTTTTCTTCGGAAAGGCGGAACTGCTTTTCGGTGACGGCGCGCTTGTTCTCCTCTTCGTCGGCAAGGCGTTTGCGGAGCGCCGCAACGGTAATTTGCTCGTCTTCGGTAAGCGCGATTTTCTCGCTTTGGAGAATGGACTCTTGCAGAGCGATCTCCATGTCCGAAATATTCTTGCGTGCAGTTTCGATTTGACCGAGCAATGTCGACTTTTCTTTTTGCATGCGCGAAACGTAAAGCTCTTCCGCTTCCTGCGTGCTTCTGATAGACGCAATTTCCACCTGCAAATTATGTAACTCGGTCGAGAGCGCGTCCCGCTCCTCTTTGAGCTTGCCCGCCTCTTCCTGTCTTGCACTCGCTTCCGCGGCGGCTTCGTTGCGGATCCTGTTAAGCAAATCTTCGTTTTCCGCAGTACTGCTTACCTCGCTTTCGAGCGCGTCCACTCTCTGCGTGAGACGTTCCAACAGTCCCTTGTATTCGTTTTCGTTCTTTTCCGCGTCGGCAAGCAAGCTTGTAAGCGCAAGTTCGCGTTGGGAGAGCGCGGCGAAGTTTGCCGCTTCCTCCTGCACTTTCAAGCGGAACGCGTCGATTGCGCGCTGCGCTTCTTCCAAATCTTTTTCGCAATTCTCCTGCGCCTGTTTGAGCTTTTCAAGCGTCGCCTTGCTGCGCGCGATGCGCTCTTCGCACTCTTTAATTCTTCTATCCTGTGCAAGCAGGTTGCCCACGTCCTTTTTGCGGGAACCGCCCGTCATCGCGCCGCTCGTGTTGACGACGTCGCCGTCGAGCGTGACGATTTTAAATGCGTTGGAATACTTCTTCGCAATGCGGGTTGCGCTTGCGATGTTGTCGCAGATGAGCGTGTTCCCGAGCAAGTTGCTGATGATACGGGAGTAATACGGATCGTATTTTACGATCTCTTCCGCCATGCCGCGCGCGCCCTCTTCCCCAAGCGCCTCTTGCAGTTCGCGGGTATTCGTATGCGGGCGCATGGAGTTCGCGGGCAGGAACGTGACCACGCCGCTCCCCGTGCGCTTTAAGTATTCGATGAGGAAACGAGCGTCCTCCGAAGTGGCGGTTACGAGGTTTTGCATCGCCCCGCCGATTGCCGTTTCTACGGCGACTTCGTATTCGCGGTCGCAGGAAATGATGTCCGCAATCGCGCCCTTAATGCGCTCGCCGAGCTCGGGCTTGTCCTTAGCCGCGAGTTGTAAATTGCGCACCGCGTCCCGATAGCCGTTAAAACGGTTTTTCAGCTCGGTGTACATTTCCAAGTTATGCGTATAGTTGAGAATGCTCGAATTGCAGGAAGCGATATCCTCCATGAGCTTTTGACGGGAACGCGAAAGCTCGGAAAGTTCCTCTTTGAGGTTGGCTTCCGTCTGCGGCTGTTCGTCGAGGAACGCCTCGCATTTGCGCTTTTGCTCGGTGCATTCCGCAAGCTGACGGTTGTACTCCTTTTTGCGCTCTTCCGCTTTGCCGATTGCAACGCGCACTTCCTCGATACGTTCGCTCGCCGCGTCCATCTGTGCGGAAAGGGAACCTACGTTGGCGCGCACGTCCGCAAGGTCTTCCACCGAGCGGAGCTCGCCCGCGCGCTTTTCGTCGGTAATGCGCTCGAACGCCGCAACGCGTGCGTCCGCTTCCTGTACTTTCACGGAAAGCTTGCCCGCTTCCTGTTCTATTTCAGCCGCGCGCTTTTGCCCTTCTTCCTGCTTGATCGCGCTCTTTTTGCTCAGTTCGTCGATTTCGTCGATTCTGCGAACGGAATAGTCCATCTCTTCCTTCGCTCGTTCCAGCTGCTTACGGTAGGCGTGGATACGCTCGCCGATGACCTTGCCTTCGCCCGTCTTATGCTCCAAGCCGATTTCGTAAAGGCGGAGTTTTTTGTTGAGGTCGCTCAAAAGGTCGTCGGATTTTTGTATGGCTTCCCGCCCCGTCTGCTCGTCGCGCTCGATTTCGCTAAGGCGCTGTTCGACGGAGGCGAGCTGTTCGCTCGTTTCGTCGATTTTTCCGCGCAGCTTTTCCGTTTCGCCCGCGAAGGAATCGTAATGCACGAGATAGGAGTTGACTTCCTCGTAACGGAGCTGCCCCGAATATTCCTGATATTTCTTCGCCGTTTCCGCTTGCTTTTCGAGGGGGCGGAGCTGTTTTTCCGCTTCGTCCATACGCTGAATGAATACGGTCAAATTGCCCTTGGCGTTTTCGAGCTTGCGCTCGATTTCCCCCTTCTGGCTCTTGAACTTCATAACGCCCGTCGCCTCTTCGAAGATGGCGCGTCTGTCCTCGGGCTTGGCGTTCATGATTTGTTCGACCTTACCTTGTCCGATAATGGAGTAGCCCTCTTTCCCGATACCCACGCCGTGCAACAGTGCGACGATGTCCTTCAAGCGGCATTCGCGCATGTTGAGCAGGTATTCGCTTTCGCCAGAGCGGTACAAACGGCGCGTCATTGCAACTTCGTCGTACTCGATATCGAACATCTTGTTGGTATTGTCGAATACAAGCGTTACTTCGCAAAAGGAAAGCTGACGGCGCGCTTCCGTGCCGTTGAAAATAACGTCCTGCATGCTCGAACCGCGCAGGGTTTTTGCGGACTGTTCGCCCAGCACCCAACGCACCGCGTCGGCAACGTTGCTCTTTCCGCACCCGTTGGGACCGACGATACAGGTAACGCCGTCGTCGAATTTTACCGCGGTCTTGTCTGCAAAGGACTTGAAGCCCACGAGTCTGATTTCTTTAAAATTCACTTGAAGTTCCTCTTTGTTAATTTGTGATACAGAGCCTGCGCCGCCGCCGTTTCAGCGGCTTTTTTGCTTTCGCCCTCGCCTTGCGCGGAATCGCCAAGCGCGCTTACCGTGCAATGGAATTTACCGTTCTTTTCTACCACCCGATATTCGGGGAAACTGTTGGGGTGCTTTTGTACCAGCTCCTGCAACAGCGATTTATAATTTTCCGTCTGCGTTTCCGCAAGGAAGCGGTGCAAAAACGTCTTTACTTTCTCCATGCCGCCGTCGAGATAAATCCCCGCGACGACCGCTTCGAAGAGGTTGGACGCCGTTTTCCCGCTCACGTTACCGGCACCTCCCGAATAGCGCAAGAACCGCATCAGCCCCGCCCGCTTTTCCGCACATTCGAGCGCGGAACGCGAAACGTATTGCTTTCTCAATTCGGTGAGTTTGCCCTCGTCCCCGCTGCTGCGGTGATAGAGCTCCTCCGTCACGCACAACTCAAGCACCGCGTCGCCCAAAAGCTCCAAACGCTCGTTGTGCTCGCCCTTGCCAAGGTTTGCAAAGGAGGTATGCGTAAAACAGGTTTTCAAAAGTTCCTTATCGCGGAAGCGGTAACCGATCGCCTCTTCCGCCTGTTTAGGCGTTTGCTCGTTCCAATCCTCTCCGCTATTCATCGCCCCGCTCCGTCAAGCCCGCTTCCGCAAGCTTTGCCTCGATGATACCGATGAGGTTCCCGCGGTAAGCGTCCACCGCCTGCACGACGGAGGGCGTAATGCTCTTCGCCTTGGACGAACCGTGCGATTTGATGACTACTTTTTTCAGTCCCAAGAACACCGAACCGCCCATCTTGGAATAGTCGAGCATATCTTTGAGTTTGCCGAGTTGCTTTGTTGCGCAGTGGTAGCGGTGCTTTCTCCCTAGCGATGCGCGGTGTGCGCGGCGTT
>CAMWUS010000021.1 GCA_947177495.1 uncultured Clostridia bacterium | reverse complement strand
ACTTCTTCCCCTACGCGCATTCTGTACGCGCGCTCAAAGATGACGTGACGGGGCGGAAGCGGCCAAGTATCGACCTCTATTTCTTTTTCCCGATAGCGCACGGGGCGCAGTATTCGGCAATCGGTATTGACCACGATAAATCCGCAGTTACGGGCTTTTAACACCTCGTCGCCAAAGCCCAACTCGTCTGCGCTTGCCCCTGCGGAATCCTGCAAGAAAGAGAGAATGGAAGAAAGCTTCAATTCGTCTTTGAAATCAAAATCGGTATGGCGCATTTGAAAACGCATTGTATTCTGATAATCGCTCATACCGTAATTATATCACATTTCCGCCGAGTCTGTCAAGGTTTACGCCCCCGCGGAAAGATAGGCAAGCGCGCCTTTCTTAATGGTTGCTGCGAGCTTTTTTTGATACTCTTCACTGATGAGCAGCGCCTCGTCCTCGGGGTTAGATAAAAATCCGCATTCCACGATCACGGCGGGAAGCTCGTTACAGTTGAGCATATAATAATCGCCTTTAAGCGGTTCGCTCTTTTTCACGCATTCGGGCATTTCGTTGAGTGCGGTTTGAATGGCGCACGCAAGCGTTTTGGAGTTTTCCCCGTTCTCCCGAAAAAACACCTGCGCGCCGCGGCGGGATTGCAAAGAAAAGAAATTTTGGTGAATGGAAATCACGAGCGCAGGCGTGTTGGTCGCTATCACCTCCGCGCGCTTTTTCATATCCCGTTTCTTAAAACCGGGGGTTGCCGCACCGTACAATCCCGCTTCCGTAGGGCGCGTTTGCACGACGAGAAAGCCCGCTTCCTCGAATTCTTTTTGAAGATGCCTTGAAATAGATAAATTGATATCGCTTTCTTTCGTGCCCGATTTTATCCCCGTTACGCCGCCGTCAATTCCGCCGTGTCCTGCGTCGATGACCACGGTAAGCCGCCCTGTCTGCGCAGTCGTACGCGCCAAGGCAAAAAAGCAAATTCCAAACGTAAGAATGACGGCAAGCAATAGACTTAAAAAACCAAACGCCACCCGATGTCGATAGAGAAAGTTCATACCCTATCTTATGAGTGGCGAAAAAAGGTTATGAGCGCACAGGGCGCAAATTTATTGTTTGTTTCGAATGTAGTCGTCGATTGCCTTTGCCGCAGTTTTCCCCGCCCCCATGGCGAGAATCACGGTCGCCGCGCCCGTCACGGCGTCTCCGCCCGCAAACACTCCTTCAAGCGAGGTCTTTCCGTTCTCGTCGGCAATAATTTCGCCGTGAGGCTTTGTATCCAATCCCTTTGTCGTGCTCTTGATGAGCGGATTGGGAGAAGTACCGAGCGCAAGAATTACGCAGTCTACGTCAATTAAGTGCTCGCTCCCCTTTTTCTCTACGGGGCGACGTCTGCCCGATGCATCAGGCTCGCCAAGCGTCATCTCCACGCATTTCAGCCCCGTTACATTGTCCTCTCCGTCCGTTAAAATCTCCACGGGATTGGTAAGTAAGCGGAATACAATTTCCTCTTCTTTGGCATGCTCTATTTCTTCCTTACGAGCGGGAAGCTCCGCCTCCGAACGGCGATAGATGATATAGACCACTTCCGCGCCCATGCGCTTTGCACTGCGCGCCGCGTCCATAGCAACGTTGCCGCCTCCGACAACCGCGATTTTCTTCCCGCGGAATATGGGAGTGGCGCTTCCGTCCTCGTACGCTTTCATCAAATTGCAACGGGTAAGGTATTCGTTTGCCGCAAATACGCCCTTTGCGCTCTCGCCCGGGATTCCCATAAAGCGGGGAAGCCCCGCGCCCGTGCCGAGGAAAACCGCTTCAAACCCGTATTCGCTCTTTAATTCTTCAATAGAAAACAACCTGCCTACAACGGCATTGGTTACAATTTTCACGCCCATATTGCGAAGTCCTTCCACCTCGCGCTCTACGATATTTTTGGGCAAACGGAATTCGGGAATCCCGTAAACGAGCACGCCGCCCGCCGTATGTAATGCCTCGAAGACAGTGACTTCATATCCGAGCCGCGCAAGGTCTCCCGCACAAGTAAGCCCTGCGGGACCCGACCCGATTACCGCGATTTTATGTCCGTTACTCGGCACTTTGGTTATAATCTGTTCTCCAAAGGCATTATGATAGTCGGCAACAAAGCGCTCCAAGCGCCCGATTGCCACGGGTTCGCCTTTGATTCCGCGCGTACATTTCCCCTCGCATTGCCGTTCCTGCGGACAAACTCTTCCGCATACCGCCGGCAGAGAAGAAGTACTGTTGATGATTTTGTACGCCTCTTCGAATTTCCCCTCCGCAACGCAAGTGATAAACTCGGGGATACGCACGTTGACGGGGCACCCCGCCATGCACGGTTTGTTTTTGCAATCCAAACAACGCTTTGCCTCGTCGATAGCGGCTTCGCGCGTGTAGCCGAGCGCCACCTCTTGGAAATTCTTATTGCGTACAAGCGGGTCTTGCGTCGGCATGGGGTTTTTAACGGGGCTCATGTTCACTTTCGGCATATCACTTTACCTCCTTGCGGTAAAGGTTGCAATGCTCTTCCCGCGCGCGGGCTTCGAACTCCGCATATGTTTTCGAACGCTTTATCGCCTCGTCGAAATCAATCAAATGCGCATCGAAGTCGGGTCCGTCCACGCAGGCGAATTTCATTTCTCCGCCCACCGTCACGCGGCAGCAACCGCACATACCCGTGCCGTCGATCATAATGGGGTTCATGCTTGCTACCGTCTTAATGCCGTACGGTTTTGTCGCTTTGGCAACGAACTTCATCATCACGAGCGGACCGATTGTAATTACTTCGTCAAAGCTTTCGCCGCTCTCCAACAAACGGTTCAACGGCATACAAACGTTGCCCTGTTCGCCGTAACTTCCGTCGTCAGTTACGACAAACAACTTATCGCTCGCACCACGGAATTCCTCTTCCAAGATGATAAGGTCGCGGCTACGAAAGCCGATAATCGAAGTAACGGAACATCCGAGAGACTGCAAACGGCGGGCGACGGGCAAAGCGATCGCACAGCCGACACCGCCCCCGACAACCGCCACTTTTTTAAGCCCTTCCACCTCGGTAGGTGTCCCGAGAGGTCCTACGAAATCGGGGATAAACTCCCCCTCTTTCTTTTCGTTGAGCGCCATCGTGGTAGCGCCGACCACCTGAAAAATAACCGTAACGGCGCCTGTATTTTTATCGCAACCGGCAATCGTAAGCGGAATGCGTTCGCCGCGTTCGTCTGCGCGCAATATTACAAATTGCCCCGCAAGCGCTTTCTTTGCAATTAACGGAGCTTCGATATCCAACCGCGTAACAGTGGGATTCAAGCTTACCCGCTTCAAAATGCGAAACATACGGCGCCTCCTTTTGTTGCTATTCTCGAAAAGTATTATACAACACCGTTTGCAAATTGTCAATAAATCGCCTTGCAATTCGCGCAACTGTTTTTTTGTGAAACAAGGTTAATATTCTTGACTTTTTTTCTTATGCGCATTATAATGGAATTAACCGAAAACAAAATATTGGAGAGTATTATGGCGAACGTTAAAATCGTCACCGACTCGAACAGCGGCATTACGCAAGAGGAAGCGAAGAAACTGGGAATCTTCGTTCTCCCGATGCCCTTCTTGATTAACGGTGAAGAATTTTTTGAAGATGTAAACCTGACACAAGCGGAGTTCTACGGTCACCTTGCAAAAGACGCAGCTGTATCCACTTCGCAGCCCTCTACCGTAAGCGTTACGGAGCTTTGGGATAACCTTTTAAAAGACGATTGCGAAATTGTACATATTCCCATGTCAAGCGGACTTTCGGAATCCTGCCACACGGCGGAGAATCTCGCAAAGGAATATAACGGGCGCGTACACGTTGTAGACAATCAGCGCATTTCCATTACGCAAAAGCAAAGCGTTTACGATGCGATTACCCTTGCTAAGCAAGGAAAGAGCGGCGCGGAAATCCGTGATATTCTGCTGAAAACCAAGTTCGACAGCAGTATTTACATTTCCCTTGAAACGCTTAAATACCTGAAAAAAGGCGGTCGTCTCACTCCTGCCGCCGCGCTTATCGGCACCATTCTCAAAATTAAGCCCGTTCTGCAAATTCAAGGCGCTAAGCTCGATGCATTCAAAAAGGTTCACACCTTAAAGCAGGCAAAAGACGTTATGCTTACGGCAATTAAAAACGATTTGGAAAAGCGGTTTCCTGAGCTTGTAAGCAAAGGCGAATTACAGATTTCGGTTGCACATACGGACAACTATGAGGAAGCGGAGCGCTTCGCAAACGAAATCCGTGCAATTTTCCCCGAAGTGCCCGTATGCTTCTGCGATCCCCTTTCACTCAGCGTTTCCTGCCACATCGGTCCCGGTGCGCTTGCAATCGGATGCAGCCGCATTATTAAGTAAATCAGTATTTATAAAAACCGTTGTGTTTACGGGAAAAAGCAAGGATAAAACAATCCTTGCTTTTTATATTTGGTTTTGATATAATGTACTATGATAGACAGCAATTTAGCGAGGTAGTTATACTTTTAGTATGAAAGAGTATAAAGGTAAGCGGCAATATTATATAGTTATGATTATTTTCGGGCTTTTAGTTTTTGCCGTAACCGTATTGTGCTTATTCTTATTGACTATGGCTTCAAGAGTACTGGAAGCCATTTTTGTCGGCGTGTTTATGGGAGTTGGTTCTATCGGTATTTTTATCGTTGGATTAAGCAATGCAATATATTCCCATAAAATTGTAATAAAGGTTTATAATGATAAAATAGAATTTCTAAATGCGGGGAAGCTTTTTAATACTCGCTGGAAAACCGTAACGTTTTCGCAAATTAAGCAATTCAGGGTTACAAGAAATGGATATATTTTATATAAGAAGAAGCCCAAATATGTAAATCTCAAATCAGGCGATATTCATTTTTTGTTTAACGAAAAAGATTATTGTTTGGTAGATGTAGAAGATTGCATTACCGTTGGTAAAGAAATAATAGCATACCTTGATAGCAGTCAAATAAGTACAGATAGTGAATTAAAAAAATAGACGTACAAATTGCAATTTATCGTACTTGTAAATACAGCCCACTGACTTCACAAAAGAAGTCAGTGGGCTATTCGTTTTTACTATAAAAATTCTCTATGAAAGATACCCTTTCGGCGGCTCTTTTTAACGCCATTTAAAACCCCGTTTTCTTTTTACGGTAAAAGCCGCGTTGTCGGGTTTCTACAAGGTGGAATTCCTGTTCCCGTTTCAAATCGTAGCAATAAGGAGACTGGGGGGTTGCGAATAGTACTTTCCCACCGATGTCCGCCCCCTCCGCATACCCGTAGGCGCAAATGCAAAGCGGAATACCGTATAAAAAAGCCTCGGCGCGCATGAGCGTCTGTTCAAGCCCGTCGCTCAACTCTTCGAAAATGCAAAACGCCGCCTCCGCACCGCAAACGGAAAGCGTTTGCAACACCTGCGGAAAATATAAGTCTTCCGCGACGATAACGCCGAGTTTCCCCGCGCTCGTATCGTAAATTTTAATGCCCGCACCGCTACGGTAATCTCCGCCGTCAATGCGATTCACCATATCCGAAACGCCGAGAATGCGCCCGCGCTCCGCCACGACGACGGACTTTCTGCGAATTCCGCGCGCGTCGGTAAAGCATCCGCAGAGCACCACGCACTTTTCCTCTTTGGAAAGTAGCGCTACGTCCTCGAACAGCCCCGTCTCGCCGCGCAATTCCCGCTCGTAGCTCACCTGCCCGAGCGCCTGAAATCCGCAACAAACGACGTCGGCGCCGCCCGTCGATTTCTGCGTATATTCCGCAAGGCTACCCCGTGTTACAAATCGAATTCGCATAAACTCTCCCCGATTATTATATCGAGATAAGCATGAATTTTGTGCATAAAAAAAGGACGTTCCCGTCCTTTTTTTCGTTATTCTTCTTTCGGTTTATCCGCTTCGGCTACTTGCTCTGCTACGGGCGCTTCCGCATCTACTGCGGTTTCCGCTGCATTCTCGGCGATTACAGCCGCTTGAGCAGCTTCTTTCTCGGCTCTGCGCTTTTCCGCGGCGGCTTCGATGCTCTCTTTCGCTTGCTGTCTGATTGCGGAAAGCTTCATGATGACTTTCATGATGACGAAGAGCACGAGCGCAATGAGGATAAAGTTGATGACCGCGTTAATGAACGCGCCCCAATCGATGTAAATGGAGTTTACAAGGTCAATTGTCCCATCCTCCAACTTTGCGGTACGGATAAAGGTATAAATCTCGCTCAAAGATTCTTTCCCGAGCACCAGCGCCAAAAAGCCGTTGATGAGCGGTCTCAGGATATTATCGCACAATGCAGTTACGATTGCCGTAAACGCGCCGCCGATAATAACACCGATTGCCATGTCAAGGATATTCCCGCGGGAAATAAATTCCTTGAACTCTTTGAAAAAGCCCTTCTTCTCCTTGTCCTTTTTTGCCATAAAACTTACCTCCTGTATTTTTTAATAATTTTTTTCATTTGTTTCATGGAAGAACCCCCGATACGGCGGGAAAGTCGGAATTTCCAATTCCCTTCCGCAATTCCGGGGTAATTCGTGCGCGCTTCGTTCCCAAGCCCCAAAATGTCCTGTACGGGCACGATTGCAAGCCTTGCGTCCGTACTCATTGCCAAGCGGATAAACGCTTCGGGTAAATTCTCGCCCTTTTTGCCGATAGAAACGAGGATTCCGCATTCTTCAAGCGCCGCCGCAACGCGCGAACGGAATAAAATGAACTCCTCCGCCGAGAGCGACTCCACGTAACCCCAAACGGTATCGTTGTCGTGCGTGCCCGTATAGCAAACGCTGTTTCCGCCGATATTTTGCGGCAAAAACGGATTATTGGGATTGCCGTCGAACGCAAAAAGCAATACCTTCATGCCCGAAAAGCCCGTCTTCTTCAAGAGCGCACGCACGCCGTCGTCGATAATGCCGAGATCTTCGGCGATAATCGCAGAACTGTCAAACCCCTCGAAAAGCTTTTCCTTGGGCCCGTCTTTCCACACGCCGTGCTCCGCAGTTTCCGCACCGAACGGAATCTCGTAGTAGCGATCAAGACCACGGAAATGGTCGATTCTTACCACGTCGTAAGTCACGAGCGCCCGTTTTAAACGGTTGTGCCACCAAGCGTAGTCGTCCTTTTCGTGCTCTTTCCAATTATAGACGGGATTCCCCCAAAGTTGCCCCGTTGCACTGAAATAGTCGGGCGGAACTCCCGCCACTTTCTTCGGCTTCAAGTTTTTATCGAGACTGAAAAGCTCAGGATGCGCCCAAACGTCTGCGCTGTCATAGGCAACGTACAGCGGAATATCCCCGATGATTTTCAATTCAAGCTTATTGCAATAAGCTTTGAGTGCCTTCCATTGCAAATAGAATTCGTATTGCAGGAAGTGCCAAAAGAGATATTCTTCGTGATAATCGGTACGGAGCTTTTCGAGCGCGTCCGCATCGCGGTCGCGGATTCCCGCTTCCCATTCGGCAAAGGTTCCGCCGAATACCGTTTTCGCGGTCATGAAAAGCGCATAGTCCTCCTGACCGCCCGTTTTTACGAATGCACGGAATTCCTCGCTGTCGAAATTAAACCGAGAATACGCCTTGCGAAGCAAAGGGTAACGCTCTTCATAGAGCACACCGTAATCTACGTCCCCCTTTTTTTCCGCGCTTTTTAATTCCTCTTTCGTAAGCAGTCCGTCTTTCGCAAGCAATTCCAAATCGATAAAATAGGGATTGCCCGAATCGCTGAAAACGGAGCTGTATGGAGAATCACCGAACCCCGTTTGCACGAGGGGCAATACCTGCCAGTAACGAACGCCGCTTTTCGCAAGCGTTTTGGCGAAGCGGTAAGCTTCCTTTCCGAGCGAACCGATTGCATACTTCCCGGGAAGGGAAGAGATGTGGCACAGCACGCCCGCTTCTTTTACATATTGACTCATAATATTCCCTTATTTTTTCAGCCATGCGGAGATTCTCTCGCATGCTTTGCGGGTATTTTCCTCCGTACCGAACGCCGTTAAACGGAAAAATCCCTCTCCGTTTTTGCCGAACCCGCAACCGGGCGTTCCCACCACGTTCGCGTGCTCCAACAGCTCGTCGAAAAATTCCCAACTTTTCATTCCGTGCGGACATTTCAGCCAAATATAGGGTGAATTTTTGCCGCCCGTGTACCAAATTCCGAGCCCGTCTAGACAATCGGAAATGATTTGTGCATTTTTTCTATAATAGGCAAGATTCTCGCGAATTTGCTTTTCGCCTGTTTCTGTAAATACTGCGGCAGCGCCCATTTGTGTAATGTAGCTCACGCCGTTGAATTTCGTGGACTGCCGCCGCGCCCACATACGGTTGATGGAATGCCCGTCCACCACAAGCGCCTCGGGCACGATGGTATATCCGCAACGGACGCCCGTAAAGCCCGCCGTTTTGGAGTAGGAACAAATCTCTATGGCGCATTCCTTTGCGCCCTCCACCTGATAGATGCTTCTGCACAGATGCTCGTCCGTTACAAAATATTCGTAAGCGGCGTCGTATATGATAACGGCGTTTTGGGATTTTGCATAAGCAACCCACGCCTTTAATTGCTCTTTGGTGTACGCCGCGCCCGTCGGGTTATTAGGCGAACATATGTAAATGATATCCGCTTGCACGCCTTCATCGGGCATAGGCAAGAAGCCGTTCTGCTCGTTCGCATCCGCGTAGATAATTTTCCTACCCGCCATGACGTTCGCATCCGCATATGCGGGATAAACGGGGTCGGGCAACAAAACAACGTTGTCCTTGGAGAAAAGGTCGAGAATATTCCCGCAATCCGATTTCGCGCCGTCGGAAATAAAAACTTCTCCCTTTTCAAGCTTAACCCCCTTACGGGCATAGCTCGCTAAGATAGAATCCAACAAAGCGTCGTAGCCGTAACAAGTTTGGTCGGGGCCGTAGCCTTTAAAGCTCTCACGCCGCGACATATCGTCTACCGCACGATGCATCGCTTCTATCACGATAGGCGCCAAAGGACGGGTGACGTCGCCGATAGACAAACGAATGACTTCCTTTTCGGGATGCTTCGCCTTGTATTCGGCAGTCTTCTTTCCCACTGCGGCAAACAAGTAACTATCCTGTAAGTTAAAAAAATTTTCGTTTAATTTCACTTTTTGCGGGTCTCCTTATACTTTACCGCATGGCGGATAAACTCACGGAAAATAGGGTGCGCATTGTTGGGACGGGATTTGAACTCGGGGTGGAACTGCACGCCAAGGAAGAAATCGTTTTCGGGGATTTCAACCGCTTCCACAAGCGTCCCGTCGGGCGATACGCCCGCAATTTTCATGCCCTTCGCCTCTATTTCTTCGCGGTAATCGTTATTAAATTCGAAGCGGTGACGGTGACGCTCGCTTACGCATTCCGCACCGTATGCTTCCTTCATGCGCTCGCCGAGTACCTTGCAGGGATATGCGCCGAGCCGCATCGTTCCCCCCATCTTCACGCCGTACTGATCGGGCATGAGGTCAATCACCGAATGTTTGCCTTCGGGAACGATTTCCGAGGAATTTGCGTCCTCATATCCGAGCACGTTACGGGCAAACTCGATGACCGCTACCTGCATGCCGAGGCAAATGCCGAGATACGGGATATTTTTCTTACGTGCATATTTGCAGGCAACGACTTTGCCTTCCACGCCCCGTCCGCCGAATCCACCGGGGATAAGAATGCCGTCCGCACCCGCAAGACGCTTGGAAACGTTCTGTTCGGTAAGCGTTTCGGTATCTACCCAATCGATTTCTACCTTTGCGCCCGTCTCGTACCCGCCGTGCGCAAGCGCTTCGGCAATGGACAAATAGGCGTCGTGAAGCTGTACGTACTTCCCGCAGAGCGCGATTTTAACCGACTTGCTCCGCGCGTGAATGCGCTCCAACATTTCTTCCCACTCACGAAGGTCTATTTTATTAGGCTCCAAATGCAAGATACCGCACACGATTGTGGAAAGATTGCTCTTTTCAAGCATGAGCGGCGCCTCGTAAAGCACGGGAACCGTAAGATTTTCGATACAGCATTCGGGCTTCACGTTACAGAACATCGCAATTTTTTCGCGGATGCTCTCGGGCATAGGCTCGTCCACACGCGCCACGATAATATCGGGGAAAATACCCATACCTTGCAACTCCTTTACGGAGTGTTGCGTGGGCTTGCTCTTAAATTCGCAGGAACCCGAAATATAAGGCACAAGCGTTACGTGAATGAAACAACAGTTCTCTCTGCCCACTTCGCGCGCGATTTGACGAATCGCTTCCAAGAACGGCTGGCTCTCGATGTCGCCCGTCGTACCGCCGATTTCCGTGATAACGATATCCGCGTTCGTCGTTTTGCCTACTTGGTAGATAAACGATTTAATTTCGTTTGTAACGTGAGGAATCACCTGCACCGTCTGTCCGAGGTATTCCCCGTTGCGCTCTTTGTTGAGCACGTTCCAATAAACTTTGCCCGTTGTTAAATTGGAGAATTTATTTAAATCTTCGTCGATGAAGCGTTCATAGTGTCCCAAATCGAGGTCGGTCTCGGCGCCGTCCTCGGTTACGAATACCTCGCCATGTTGGTAAGGGCTCATCGTTCCCGGGTCGATATTGATGTAAGGGTCGAGCTTTTGGGACGCAACCTTGAAGCCGCGCATTTTGAGTAAGCGCCCGAGGGAAGCCGCTGTAATGCCCTTCCCGAGCCCGGATACAACTCCGCCCGTTACAAAAATGTATTTCGCCATAAATTTCTCCTGTGCGATTGAAATATATCGACCTTAAATCTCTACCTCGCCGACGAAAGCAAGCTCCGCACCGCCTGTCATAAATACGGTTTCGTCCGTATAACAAATGGTGAGATCCCCTCCACGCAAGTGAACGAGAATTTCTTCCCCTTTGTCGCAATATCCATTTAAAACGCTCGCCACAGCCGCGGCACATGCTCCCGTACCGCAAGCCCAAGTCTCTCCACTTCCGCGTTCCCATACGCGCATGGTAATTTCGTTTCGTCCGTCTACATGTACAAATTCCGTATTCGTACGCTCGGGAAACGCTTCATGCCGCTCGAACTTTTCCCCTATACGCTCCAAATCGAGCGCATACGGGTCGTCCGTAAAAGTAACGCAATGGGGATTTCCCATAGATACGCAAGTAACGAAGTATTTATTCCCGTCCACCAAAAGCGGTTTATTGATTACGCTGTCACCTGCAAAACGGGCGGGGATTTTTTCGGGAGAGAGCACGGCTTTTCCCATATCCACCCGAGCGGATACAAACTTGCCGTCTTTCGCAGTTACGACTAATGTTTTAATCCCGCTCAGCGTTTCCACGGTAAGCACGTCTTTTTGCAGCTTTTTTACGTCGTACAAAAACTTGCCCACGCAGCGCACGCCGTTGCCGCACATTTTTCCCTCGCTGCCGTCCGCATTGAAAATGCGCATCTTCGCATCGGCAACGTTGCTCTTGCAAACGAGAATAATCCCGTCGCCGCCAATCGAAAACCGCCGATGAGAGAGCTTGATTGCAACCTGTTCGGGATTTGGCAATTCCTCATCGAAACAATCGAAATAGACGTAATCGTTCCCGATTCCGTGAAGCTTCCAAAATCTTCTGAGCATATCAGTTCATTTTTACGTAAGCTTCGCGCTCCGCCCCTACCGATACGTAAGTAATTTTGCAACCGCAAAGCTTTTCGATCAGCTTGATATAATCGATTGCCTCTTTAGGCAAATCGGAAGGCTTCCTGCAACCGCTGATATCGCAGTTCCAACCCTTTACCTTTTCGAACACGGGCTTGCAATCGCCGAGTACGTCGGGGAAAGGGAATTCGTGAATGATTTTTCCGTCCAACTCATAAGCCGTGCAAATTTCCAGCTCTTCATAGCCCGAGAGCACGTCTAACTTGGTAAGCGCGATTTCGTCCGCGCCCTGGCAGCGGATTCCGTAACGGGAAGCAACCACGTCGAAGGGTCCAACTCTTCTCGGTCTGCCCGTAGCCGCGCCGTATTCGCCGCCCGCTTGGCGAAGCTTTTCTGCAGGTTCTCCGAAATATTCCGCAGTAAAAGGTCCCTCGCCCACGCAGGTGGAATACGCTTTCATAATGCCGATAGAACGGCTGAGTTTTAAATTGGGAACGCCCGCTCCGATAGGCGCATAAGCGGCAATCGTAGAGGAACTCGAGGTGTAGGGATAAATACCGAAATCAATGTCGCGAAGCGCGCCGAGCTGTGCTTCGAACATAATATTCTTGCCGGCAGCATTCGCCTCGTTCAAATATAAGCCCGTGTCGCAAACGTAGTCTTTGAGGGGCTCGCCGTACTGTTTGAAATACGCTACGATTTCTTCCACGCTTACGGGAGCGTGTCCGTAACCGCCCTTTACGGTCAAGTTTTTCCATTCCAAAATATCCGCTACGCGCTTATAAAGACGGTCGGGATTTAAAAGCTCGCCCATACGGAAAGCCTTTTTCATATATTTATCGGCATAAACGGGAGCGATACCGCGGCGGGTGGAACCGAATTTCTTGTCAGCTAAACGGTCCTCTTCCAAGCAATCCATCAATACGTGGTAAGGCATTGTAATAACCGCGCGGTCGCTGATTTTCAAATTCTCGGGCGTAATTTTAATTCCCTGTTCTCTCAAACGCGCCGCTTCTTCCGTAAGGTGGCGGATATCGATTACCATTCCGGGTCCGAGTACGTTTACAACGTTCT
>CAMWUS010000020.1 GCA_947177495.1 uncultured Clostridia bacterium | reverse complement strand
CGACTGCGATTTGAAACTGATATTCGTTCAAACGGGCGGTTCGGAAGGATACTTTTTGCAAAACTTTGACAAATTGCAAGAGCCCTACTACATTCTCACCAACGGCGGAAACAACAGCCTTGCGGCGTCGTTGGAGATTTTAACGTACTTAAATTTGAAAAACAAAAAGGGCGAAGTGTTGCACGGCGACGCAGAATACATTGCAAAACGCATTCAAACGCTTGCGCAAACCAACAAAATTATCAAGCAACTTCATTCTGCGCGTTTGGGTGTGCTCGGGAAACCGTCCGATTGGCTGATCTCTTCCGTTCCCGACTACCGCGTTGTAAAAGAAAAGCTCGGTTTAACGCTTGTGGACGTTCCGCTTAACAAGGTTGAAAAACTTGCCACGACGCCTCACCCCGCTAAAATCAAAGCTTCCGACTACAAGGCTTTTAACGCGGAAGATATGGGAAAGTCCATTTCCATTTATGATGCAATCGCGCAAATCGCCGAAGAAAATCATCTTGACGGCGTGACGATTCGGTGCTTCGACCTGCTCTCTTCTTTAAAGGGCACGGGCTGTCTTGCGCTTGCCGAATTGAACCGCCGCGGAATTATCGGCACCTGCGAGGGCGACGTTGCCGCAATGATTTCCATGTATATCGCAAAGCTCGTTTCGGGGCAGTCGAACTTTCAGGCAAATCCGTCGCGTTTGGATACCAAAAACAACAGAGCGATATTCGCGCATTGCACCGTGCCGTTCGATATGGTAACGGACTACCGCTTCGATACCCACTTCGAAAGCGGCATCGGCGTTGCGATAAAAGGCGAATTGAAAACCGATAAAATTACCGTGTTCAGAATGTCGTCCGATTTGAAACGCTATTTCGTTTCGTCGGGGCGCATTGTGGCAAATACCGACGACAAAAACCTGTGCCGTACTCAAATAGACGTTGCGCTTGACAAGCCCGTGACCGACTTGTTGACCGCGCCCTGCGGCAACCACCACGTCATTCTTTACGGAGATTACGCCGAGCAAATCGACAGTTTAATGAAAACGTTAATCGGATAATTTTCGCATAAAAAATCCCCCACCGCCGTGGGGGATTTTTTTATTTGGAGCTGTAATTTATTTTTGGGATTTCTCCAAAGCAACTGAAAAACTGCCTTCGCTGCAATTGCCGTCCGATTAGATAATTACGTAAATCGTTTGACTGCCCGTAAAAGCTTCCGTCTTTCCATTCGCGTTACCGTTTGAACCAATTTCAAATAAGTCCAACTTTTCTTCGTTAAAGTCGTAGTAAACTTTTATATTCCCTTCCGCCAACGTCGCTTGATAAGTGATACTTACTTCGCCGGAAACCTTTTCGTCGAATTTCATGACATACGTTCCGCTAAAGCTATCAAACGAAATCGACGCCGTATTCGAGGTTTTTTCCTCTACCATCAGCTTCGAGTTGTAATGGCTTTTGTATCTGTTCCCGCAAGCAGATAACGCCAAACACAAAACCAACGTTGCCACTGCAATGATGACGCCTACAATTTTTTTCATAATACTCTCCAAAAATTTTTGTTTATTGTAATTGCATTATATCAAAACAAAACGATAAAAGCAAGGATTTCCTGTCTGATCCTTGCTTTTAATCTCTATGGAATACATTTAAATTTAGCTTAAAGCAACGGGGCAGGCTGAGGTTCTTCCTTTACCTTCCGCTCCTGCACGGGGGCGTACTTGTCGCGGCGGAAGAGTTTGCGCGAAAGCAGTTTCCCGCTTTCGTCATACACGAGCAAATAGCTTTCGCTCGCCAATCCCTCTTTGGCTTCGCACGGCTCGCTCTCCACTTCCGCAGCGGGCGGCGGAGCAATGCGATAAAGCACGTGGCTCTCCGTTTCGTACTTCTTCCCGTCGCGCATTCCATATACGGAAAAGGTCACGCTTCCCCCCTGCGTTCGCGCGTTGATGTAGACGGGAAAGGGATAGGGGTTGCGGAAACGCAAATCGCTCGAAGAGGACACCATTGCGTCGAGCGAGGGCGGCACGTACCCCACTGACAGGGAATGCGGACGGCTCTCCGTTATTTCAAGCCCCGCGCGCAAAGCGGCGTTCATGAGCGTAGTGCTCGCCTGACACACCCCGCCCCCGACGCCGGGGACGAACTTCCCTTCCAAGATAACCGACGCTTCGCCGAACCCATTTTCCACGGTGCGCGCGCCCACCGTGCCGTTAAAGGAAAATTCTTCTCCCGCCTCCAAAACGGTGCCCGCAATGCGCGAAGCGGCGAGTGCGATATTGCCCGCGCGGGCGGTATTCCCCGCGTCGAAATAGGTGGTAAACCGCGAAAGCAAACGCGTTCTTTCGCGCAGAATTTTTTCGGTAACGGAAGGCAAATATTCCCCCACGGGCAGAGTGAATTCTCCGCTCTTCAACCCCTCCTCGGCAAGCGCGAGCGCTTTTTGATAATCGCAATACGTGCCCGCCTTTTCCGCTTGATAAGTAAAACCCGCCGAGGAAAAAGTAACCTCGGCGTCTTGGGCGAGCCGCGCGTTCTTTGCGCAGAGCGCGGCGATGTCCTCTTCCATCGTCACCCACTCGCGCTTGACTTCTACGCTCAGCGATTCGTCCTTTTTCGCCCGCCGCACAAGCTCGTGCAAATTGTCTTGAAATTGTAGGGAAAAGCTCACGTCCCCCTCGGGCGTGTGCACGGTAAGCGGCGCGAGCTCGCTTTTTATTTTCTCGCGCACGACCTGTTCCGCCACTTCGTATTTCTGCCCGCCGACGGCAATTCCCTCTATCACGACTCCCTTTTGCACCCGACCTGCGGGAAGGAGCATTCCCCCCGCAAGCAGGAGCGAAAGCGGAGCTTTCAGCAAACTTATCATTGCTTTTAGTATGCCGCACCCGCCGGAGAATATACTTTCATTAAACCCGCCCGACAAAAACACCCCGACCGTATCAGTCGGGGTGTTTGGTTTTTATTTGGTTGACGGCAACAAAACGCTCAGCAATTCTTCCGACGGCTCGAACACGGGGAAGCCGATTTCGAACCGCCCCTCGGCGTGGTAATCCGAACCGCCCGTAACGAGCAATCCGTGCTCCTTTGCAAACGCCGTGAAGTACTCTATCTCCTCTTTGCTATGGGTGGAATATACGCATTCCAAGCCGTTTAACCCCTCATCCACAAGCGAGCGCATCAAGCGTTCTCGAGCCGAGAAATCCTTTTCAATGCGCCCGGGGTGCGCCAAAACGGCAATTCCGCCAAGTGCGTGAATGACGCGCACCGCCTCCAAAGGCGTAGGGCGGCACAAGCCCGAAAAGGCGGGTTTGCCCGCATTGAAGTATGCGTTATACACTTCTCCCGCGCGCTCGATATCACCGAATAATGCCCGCGCAAACGCGCGTACCACGTGCATCGTATGAAGCGGCGCGCTCTTTACGGTATGTTCCCGCTCTACGTCGGTCATGGTAAGGCTTAGTCCCAAAGCGGCGTTCGCTTTCTTTAAACTGTCCTCGGCACGCACGAGCGCGCCCGCTTTACGCTCTTCCAAAAATGCAAAGTACGCCTCTTCCCGCGCGCAGTTGTAGCCGAGCACGTGTACCTTGCAAAGCTCGTCGTACGCGGAGACTTCCCAGCCGCTCACAAATAGCAGCCCCTTTTTCTTCGCCGCCGCCCGTTTTTCGTCCAAGCCCTCCAAACTGTCATGATCGGTCATGGAAAGTAGCTCCACGCCCGCTTGAACCGCCTTTTCCGCAATCACCTCGGGGGAGTATTTTCCGTCCGAATAATGGGTATGTATATGTAAATCCGCTCTCATGTTTTATGTACCTGCTACCGCTATAAATTACTTGCGCGAAGCAAAACCGCGCTTTTGCGGTAGCGCCCTCAATTTGCCGCACACCTGCGGCTTAATGACTTGGGATAGACGGAGTTCAACGCTCCTGTGACCAAGTTGAAAGAACCAAGTTACAAGCTCACGAAATTTTCTTGCTCGCAAGAAAATTTGTGAACTATATTATTTTTCCGTTTGCAATGCGTATTCTATTGCATTCCGTTCCGTACAGCACCCGCTCGGCGTGCGTGCAGGTGAGAATACACTGTATTCCCCGTATGCGTTCCAACAGCTTTTTGCGGCGGGGCAAATCGAGCTCGCTCATCACGTCGTCCAAAATGAGTACGGGCGCCTCGCCCGCATAACGGCGGAACAGCTCCGTTTCCGCAAGTTTTAATGCAAGCGCCGCCGTACGCGCCTGCCCCTGCGAAGCGAACCCGCGCGCGTCCGTCCCGTCAATGCTCACGCGAATGTCGTCCCTATGCGGGCCGACGGAAGTAAAGCCCAAACGCATATCGCGTTCCCGCGCGTTTGCAAGCTCCTGCAAAACCTTTGCCTGTGTCTCCTCTTCCCCCGCGGGATAGTGCCCGTCAAGGCGCAAAGAAAGCTCCTCGCCGCCGTCCGTCAAATAGGCGTGCGCGTCCTGCGCCAAGGGAGAGAGCGCCGCAAGGTATTCCCGCCGCTTTACGATCACGCGCGCCGCGTACAGGGCAAGCTGTTCGTCCCAAATGGGAAGCGTTTCCTCTACGGCGTTAAAATCCCGTTCCTTTAATAAGTTATTGCGCTGATTGAGAATTTTCAAATAGCGGGTAAGCGCACTGCAATAGGCGCGCGAAGTCTGCGAAATGGAGATATCGAGAAAGCGCCGCCGCTCGTCGGGACCGTCTTGGATAAGCCGAAGCTCCCCGGGCGAGAAAAACACGCTGTTCATGTTACCTAAGAAATCCACCGCGCGCGCGAGCTTGTTTCCGTTTACGTACAGCTCCCGTTTGTTTTCGAAAATTTTCGCTTGCAAACATACCCGCCCGAACCTGCTTTCCGCTTCCGCCGTAATGAGCGCGAACTCCTCGCCGTGGCGAATAAGCTGTTTATCGTGGCGGATTCTGAGCGAAGAACCCGTGCAGAGGTAGAACACCGCCTCGGCGCAGTTGGTTTTGCCCTGTGCGTTTTTGCCCACGAGTACGTTGAGCCCTTCCGCAAAGGAAAAGCTCTCGCGTTCGTAATTTCTGAAATTTTGCAGGGTCAAATTTTTAATAATCATTTCTTTTTTTGCAAAAACGCTTTCTTTTTGGGCGGATTTGTACTATAATTGAAGCGGACGGATTTTCGTCCGCGGCAAGTTCACGTTCGCCGCGCATTTATTATAGCAAAAAACCACGGAAAGAGAAAGCGTTTACGAGGAAAAAATGACGACACAACTCGAATTTTTATGGGACAAAATTAAAGAGCGCGCGGAAAAACTCATTTCCCCGATTGCTTACAGCACCTTTATTTCCGACTTGAAACCCGTCGACGTTATCAACCGCAAACTCGTGTTGCAGGCGGATAACGACATGGTGGCAAATACGGTGTCGCAATATCATTTGGACAAGCTTCGCGAAGCGGCGCGCGGCGCCGAAGTGGGCGTTTCCGACGTTGCGCTTATCGTTGAGGGAAGCGAAAACTTCACGCTCGACGAAGCACCCGATGCCGTAGAGGAAATGCCCGTCATTCTCGACAAACGCTACACGTTCGATTCTTTCGTCGTCGGCTCTTCCAATAAGCTCGTGTTCGGTGCGGCAAAGTCGGTGGCGGAAGCCCCCGGCGAGAACTTCAACCCCCTCTACATTTACGGCGGAACGGGGCTTGGCAAAACGCACTTGATGCAGGCAATCGCTAACGAAATCGCCGTGAAAAAGCCCTCACTCAAAGTGCTGTACACGACGAGCGAAAATTTCCTCAACGAATACGTAGACAGTCTCTATGCAAAGAAAGGTTCGGGGCGCGAGGGCGAAACCCGTTTCCGTAACCGCTACCGCAACGTAGACGTATTGCTGATCGACGACATTCAGTTTTGGGCGGGCAAGTACGGTGTGCAGGAAACCTTTTTCCACGCATTCAACGAGCTGTATTCCCAACACAAGCAAATCGTTATTTCCTCCGACTGCCACGCAAAAGACCTTACCACCTTGGAGGAACGTCTTCGCACGCGTTTCGAGGGCGGGCTCATCGTAGACATTCAACCGCCCGATTTGGAAACGAAGACGGCGATTTTAAAGCGCAAGGCGCTTGAAAAGAAATATATCATTCCCGACGACGTGCTTGCGTTCCTCGTGAAGAATTCCGACAACAACGTGCGCACCTTGGAAGGAAGACTTAACACGGTGATTTTCGCAAGCAAACTGCACGAGGAGCCCATTACCTTAAAGCTTGCTTCCACCGCACTGCAAGAAGCAATCGGCAACAGCGAAGAGCAGGAGGAAGTTACCCCCGCCGCAATCGTGCGCGCGACCTGTTCCTACTTCTCCCTCACGAAGAACGAACTGCTCGGCAAAAACAAGCGCCACGAAGTCGTTCACGCGCGGCAAGTTTGCATTTACCTCATGTGCGAAATGCTCACCCTTCCCCTCATCTCTATCGGCAAGGAAATGGGCGGGCGCGACCACTCCACCATTATTTACGCGCGCGATAAAATCGCCGAGCTCATTCGCGTAAGCGATACGGTGCGCAAGGACGTAAACGACGTAAAGAGCGCCATTTTGAAGCAATAAGATGACGGAATTTTCGGAAGGACAATACGACGCTGTCGTAATCGGCGCGGGGCACGCGGGCTGCGAAGCCGCGCTTGCGCTCGCCCGTACGGGACAACAAACGGTGCTTTTAACGCTGAATGCGGACAGCATCGGTTTTATGCCGTGCAATCCGTCGATCGGCGGAACGGCGAAAGGACACTTGGTGCGCGAGATAGACGCGCTCGGCGGAGAAATGGGAATTAACGCCGACAAGTGCGCCTTACAATACAGAATGCTCAACGCGGGGAAAGGCGCGGCGGTGCAATCGCTCCGCGCCCAAACGGACAAAAACGCCTATCACCGCGAAATGAAACGCACGCTCGAACACACGCAGAACTTGCGCATCGTGCAGGGCGAGGCGGCGGAAATTTTAACAAAAGACGGTAAGGTTATCGGCGTAAAGACGGTTTACGGCGGTATTTTTTATTGCCGTGCGGCAATCATTGCAACGGGCGTTTACCTCAATTCGAGAACGATTACGGGCGAGACGGTGCAAAACAGCGGTCCCAACGGATTTGCAGGCGCGACCTATCTCACCGAAAATTTAATCAAGCTCGGCTACCGTGTGAGGCGGTTTAAAACGGGGACGCCCGCTCGCCTCGACGGGCGCACGGTGCATTTCGAGCGGTTGCAGCCGCAACCGGGGGAACGGGTGTTCCCTTTCTCTTTTTTAAACGATAGCGTTCCCGCGGTCGAAGCGCAAACGCCTTGCTATCTCGCCTACACCAACGCGGAAACGCATCAACTCATTTTAGACAATTTGAACAGAGCACCCCTCTATAACGGGCTTATCTCCTCTACGGGTCCCCGCTACTGCCCCTCTATCGAGGCCAAAGTGGTGCGTTTTAAAGATAAGGAACGCCACCAACTCTTTTTGGAGCCCGAGGGCGCGGACACGACGGAAGTGTATGTACAGGGGCTTTCCACCTCTCTCCCCCACGATTTGCAAAAACAGATGTACCGCACGGTAGAGGGCTTGGAGGACTGCGAGCTTGTCCGCTACGCCTATGCCATCGAATACGACTGTATCGACACCCTCGACGTGCTCCCCACCTTGGAGTTTAAAAAGGTGGAAAGTCTTTACACGGCAGGACAAATTAACGGCACAAGCGGCTACGAGGAAGCGGCGGCGCAGGGACTGATTGCGGGCTTGAATGCTTCGCTCAAACTGCGCGGACTCCCCCCCCTCGTATTGGGGCGGGACGAAGGATATATCGGCGTCCTCATCGACGATTTGGTTACCAAAGGCACGGACGAGCCCTACCGCATGATGACCTCGCGCGCGGAATTCCGCCTGCACTTACGGCAAGACAACGCCGACCTGCGCTTGACGCAAATCGGGTACGACTGCGGATTGGTGACCGAAGAACGCTACGCCAAATTCAACGCCCGCAAAAAGATGCGGGAAGAGACGCTCGCGTTTTTGGATACCCGCGCCCCGCAGGCGACTGCCGACGCGCTCGTACGCAGTCGAGGCGACGCACCCTTGACGAGCGGCACGACCTATGCGGATTTAATTCGCCGCGGCATTTCCCTTTCCGATTTGGAAGAAACATTTGATATTTTGCACGAGATTCCCTACGACGTAAAACTTTCCTGCGAGACGGAAATTCGCTACGCGGGCTATTTAAAGCGGAGCGAAGAACAGATTGCCCGCGCGAAAAAGACGGAGAAAAAACTCCTCCCGCCCGATATCGACTACGAAAAGATAGAGGGACTTCGGTTGGAAGCGCGCGAAAAACTCGCCCGCGTCCGTCCCCGCGATTTGGGACAAGCGGAGCGCATTCCCGGCGTAAACCCCGCCGACGTCGCCGTGTTAATGGTGTATTTGAGTTTAAAGAAATAACCAACGCAAAAACATATGCGGGAAACGCCATATAAAAGGTGTAACCGCGCAAAACGCTGCAAATTCAAACTTTGACACATATGTGAAAATTTGCAGCAACGATTTTCGCAAAAATCATTGACATTCCTAGAAAAAAGCAATATAATATTTATAATTTCATATCCGTCGTGGGTGCCCCATAAAGGCTGAGATAATACCATTTGAATCGGACAAGGTAATACTTGAACGAAAGTACAGGATTTTCGAAGGATAATCACCCGCATTTTTTAATGCGGGTTTTTTAATTTCCGAAGGGACGGGTGCGAAAAAATTTCTCGGAGGTATTTTTATGTCACTCTCTCTCCTTTCGGCGTATACCGATTATTGGAAAGACGAAGCAGGGAAACACTACGACTATCCCGATATTTGGACGTCGTTTGCCAAAGATTCCCTGTCTTGGGTATTCCTTTGGTGCGCCCTCGCGCTCGTCGCCGTGCTCCTTGCCGTCGGACTGTTCGTACGGTTCAAGCGGGCGGATAAGCTTTCATCTTACGTGAAAACTGCCGTCACAATTACCGTCGGATTTGCGGGTAGCGTCATCGTTACCATGCTCGCACTCGAATTCCTCGATATGCAGGAAAGCGGCGCGATCTTCCCCATCGTGCTCGTGCCCGCTATCGTGCTTGCTGTAAGCATCGTATTGGGCATTGCCGCTATGTATGTGGGCACGCTCTTTTCTCAAAAGACGAAAAAAATCACGGCGATCGTGTCAGTGTCCTGTATCTGTGCGGCGGTCGTCGCCATGCTCGTTTGCCTGATTATTTACTTTACCTCGGGCGACGCGGCAAGCAACAACGGCGTTTCCGATGAAAGCGTAAACAACCTCGCGCTCTATCTCACCACTGCGGGGCTGATTGCGGCAATCGCGCTCGCTGCCTTTTTCTTCGGCAAAGGCGAGAAAAAGGATTTTGACAGCAAGAGTATTTCTTACGCCGCGGTGTGCATTGCCATGAGCTTCGCGCTCTCCTACCTGCGCCTGTGGGAGATGCCGCAGGGCGGGTCTATCACCCCCGCTTCCCTACTCCCGCTCATGGTGTATTCGTATATGTTCGGCGTGCGCAAGGGCGTGTTCGCGGGACTTATTTACGGCATTTTGCAGGCGGTGCAGGATCCTTGGATCATTCACCCCGCGCAATTCCTACTCGACTACCCCGTCGCGTTTGCGGCAATCGGGCTTTCGGGAATGTTCGCACGAATGAAAAAACTCGAACGGCTTCCGCAAGTACAATTCGCGCTCGGCGCAGTCGTTGCAAGCGTTCTGCGCTTTGCCGCGCACGTATTTTCGGGCGTGTTCGCGTTCTCGGAATACGCCACGCTCGACAACGTTTGGGCATATAGCTCGCTGTACAATTCCTTCGTGTTCGTGGATATTGCAATCGTAATCGTCGTGGGCGTGTTGGTGTTTAGCTCGCCGTCTATCGTAAAACAGGCGCGCCGCTTCCACCCCAAAACGGAAAAGCCCGCCACCGAACCCGAACCCGCCGAACCTGCGGAATAAAAAAACCAAAAGGAGCAGCATAACGTTGCTCCTTTTTTATTTCGTTAAGTACGGGAGTTGATTTTTTACAGAACTTTTTTCTAAAAGACTTGAAAAACCATCTGTTCTTTGTTATAATTTTGGTAGAAACCGTATGTAGGGTTAAATTACAAGGACGAAAAAGATGTTAAAGTTAAACAATGTCAGTAAAACTTACATATCCAAGGGCAAACAAAAGGTCGAAGCGCTCAAAGACGTTAATTTTGAAATGCAAGACAGAGGTCTTGTTTTTATTCTCGGTAAAAGCGGAAGCGGGAAATCTACCCTTCTGAATATTTTAGGCGGAATAGACAGCGCAACAAGCGGGGAAGTATTTGTAGAAAATCAAAGCTTTGCCGATTTTAAACAGGCGGATTATGATAATTACCGTAACCGGTACGTCGGCTTTGTGTTTCAGGAATTTAATCTTTTAAATGATTTTGACGTTGCGGGCAACGTCGCTCTTGCATTAAAACTTTCCAGAGAAACGGAAATATCGGACAAAGTTACAAATGCCTTGCAGTCGGTTGGGCTTTCCGCCGATTACCTTACAAGGAAAATAGACGAGCTTTCGGGCGGTGAAAAACAGAGAGTTGCCATTGCCCGCGCAATCGTAAAAGACAGCAGGGTGATTCTTGCCGACGAGCCTACGGGAAACCTTGACAGCGAAACGGGCGAGAGTATATGGAATATTCTTAAAAACCTGTCTAAATCCAAATTGGTCGTTGTGGTTACGCACGATAGAGAAAGTGCGGAAAAGTACGGCGACAGGATTATAGAAATTTCCGACGGACGAATTATTTCGGACAGCGGAGAACAGCCCGCAAACGAAGAAGTAGCACAAGCTTTTTCTCCCCAAAGGAAAAGCTTATCCAATGCCGTTTGTTTCAAGATGGGAGCAAACAATCTATTGCAACGCAAAATAAAAACCACAAGCGTAATCTTGCTTGCGATTTTTACGATTTTTGCAATTTTACTGACGCAGGTTCTGCTATGCTTTTCTCCTGAAAAATCCATCGCCAAGTTTGTAACCGATAACGATGTCGAATACATAATACTTACCCAAGGGAAATTAAGATACGGTAACGAATTCAATCCTTTTCAATATACGTTAAATGCTACGGCAAGCTATATAGAAAATAACTCAACCTATATTAAAAACGATTGTGTCGAAAACAAACAGGATATTTTGGATTTCGGGCTGTCGTTTGTAGGAGAGGCACTTGAACTCGACGATAATTCTTTTTATCTCACAACGGCAGGATTGGAAGAAGCTTACAATTCGAAATACAGTTATATAGAGATTGACGGAGAAGCCGTCAAGTTAATAAAAGAACAACACCCTGCCGAATTTCTCATCGGCAAAAAAATGGATACGGGCAGTTTCGATTCAATGTACACGGTTGCGGGCGTGGTTGACCTAACGACCTGCAACCCTTTGTCCCAAGAGGCGTTTCCCGAATATTTCGCCAAAGAAAGCTTCGCGGGGAAAAGAATTACTTCCTCAAATGAAAATGCCTTTGAAATTCCCGACGTTACGATTGAATTCGGCAAAACCAAATATTCAAAAGAGTTTTGGGCGAAAGACAGTGTTTCTATCATAGTACCGATAGGAGGTAAAATATTGACGGAACAGGGTTTACAAGAACGGGACGAGGTTACGCTTGCCGACAATGAAATTGTACTTTCCTTCAAACTGTATGCACAATTATTCGACGTAAGCCCGAAGTGGTCTTATGTGAGCACCGATTTAACGGAAGTGATAAGCGTTCCGCAGCAGATAGGTCAGAGTTTTTCGTTTAAATTATATGACTATGACTCCGGCGAACTTATTTACGATGCAGGCGAATTGAAAATTGCGGGGATAGTTTTTTCCTATAAAGACCACGAAGAATCCAACTCAGACACGATACCGGAATTTGCTGCTAGTGCAAACACAATCAGAAAAATAAACCTTGCGTTAAATTATCAGAAGTTTCTTGTGAAGGTTGCAAGCATTAACAATCTGCAAAGATTTCTTGTGAATTTCAGGAATAAGCACCAAGGATATATTACGTATGCCGGCGAGGAAAAAGCTATTAGAGGTGATAGTATATCATATGCAGATTTTATGTACGGCTTTGAACAAGAAATTTATCTTTTCAAAATAATATTCCTATCTATTGCCGTGTTGCTTTCCATAATCTTATTATTGCTTGTAATAAACCTTATTTCTTTCAGTATTCTAAACCGTAAAAAAGAAATAGGTATTTTATCTGCGCTTGGTGCAACAAATCGAGATATTATGAAAATATTCTTGATAGAAACACTTTTAATAGCGACGATAACATTTGTCTTTAACATAGTAGCAATCATTGTTGCGACGTCTGTTTTTAATAACTTGTTCAGTGCGTCAATTGCTTTGAGCGCACCGTTATTGAGAGTTGATATTGTTACCGTTATTACGCTTATCGTATCATCTTTCGGTTTGCTATTGCTTGCGGCGCTGATACCTTTAAGAAAGATAATAAAGTTAAAACCGATAGACGCAATTAAAAATTTATAAAACTCGTTGATATAAAAAAGCTCTTGGGGAATCAACCCAAGAGCTTTTTATACGTTATCCTTAAATGACGAATTGCAAAATATCAACCAACACTGCGAAACCAAGCAATAAAACAAACCCCACGGCATGAATGATGGCTTCCACTTTGCGGCTGATGGGCTTTCCGCGCACCCACTCGATAACGGTAAACACCACTTTGCTACCGTCAAGCGCGGGAATGGGAAGCAGGTTAAACACCGCCAAATTGACGCCGATAAAGCTTGCTATTTCCAAAAAGCTACGGAAACTTTGCGAGGCGACCTGCGAAGTCATCGTAATGGTCGTAATCGGTCCGCCCAAAGCGGTAATGCCCAAATTGCCCGTGAGCAGTTCGCCTA
>CAMWUS010000019.1 GCA_947177495.1 uncultured Clostridia bacterium | reverse complement strand
TATACGGTTTTTTTCAGAAAAAAGCAAGAGTACGCAAACACTTTATCTGCATTTTATGTCGAATGTATCATTTATTTCTTAACAACGCGGGAAAGAGCTCGGCTTTTGCCAAGGTTCTTGACAAGCGCACGCGCGCACGCTATAATAAAAGCATGGAAGAAAGATACAGCCGCACTGCAATTCTTTTGGGAGAGCAGGGCGTGGAAAAACTAAAAAACAGCCGCGTCGCCGTGTTCGGAGTAGGCGGCGTTGGCTCATTCTGCGCGGAAGGTTTGGCGCGTGCGGGCGTGGGGGAAATCACCCTCATCGATAAGGACGAGGTTGAGGAAAGCAACCTCAACCGTCAGCTCGTGGCGCTCACTTCCACCATAGGCAAAAGCAAAGTGGAAGTGATGGGGAAGCGCATTGCCGATATCAACCCCGCATGCCGCGTTAGCGCAAAGCAAATTTTTTATCTGCCCGAAACGGCGGACGAAATAAACCTCGGCGCATACGATTTTATCGCCGACTGTATCGATAACGTTACCGCAAAGCTGTGCCTAATTGAGCGGGCGCAAACGCTCGCCGTGCCCGTTATCTCCGCCATGGGTGCGGGGAACAGGCTCGACCCCACTCAGATACGCATAGCCGATTTGTCGAAAACGAGCGTGTGTCCCTTGGCGCGCATCATGCGCAGGGAGCTGAAAAAACGGGGTGTCCTACATTTGCCCGTTGCCTATTCGGAAGAAGAGCCGTGCGTAAAAACGGCGGAAGTAATCGGTTCCGTTTCCTTTGTCCCCTCCGTCATGGGGCTTGCTATGGCGGGCGAAATTGTAAGGAGGCTTGCGTTATGAACGTCTATCTCGATCATGCGGCGACTACGCCGCTTGCGGAAGAAGTGCTCGATGCTATGCTTCCCTATTTGAAAGAGGAATACGGCAATCCCGATTCCCCGCACGCGTACGGGCGGCGGGCGGCATATGCCGTGAGTGAAGCGCGGGACAGGGTTGCAAAAACGCTCGACGTTTTGCCGCAGGAAGTGTATTTCACTTCGGGCGGAACGGAAGCGGACAACTGGGCGGTGCGCGGTTTAGGACAAGGGCGCGCGGTCGTTTCCGCAATCGAACACAGCGCCGTGCTCGAAGGGAGCAAGCTTCGTAAGGATGGCGTTACCATTTTGCCCGTGGCGCAAAACGGGTGCGTGGAAGTGGCGCGGGCGCAAGAGCTGATAAACGGTGCGGGTTTGCTTTGCGTGATGGCGGTGAACAACGAGACGGGGTGTATTCAGCCGATAGAAGAGCTCAGCGCGCTGTGCAAAGCGCGGGGCGTTTTGTTCTTCTCCGACTGCGTGCAAGCGGCGGGCTCGCAAGACCTTAAAAAGATAGCGGGCGCGTGCGACGCCTTTTCTCTCTCCGCACATAAAGTTTACGGTCCCCAGGGTGTCGGCGCGCTCGTGGTAAAAAAGGGCGTTGCGCTTCGTCCGCTCGTTGCGGGCGGGGAGCAGGAACGGGGACTGCGCGGCGGTACGCTCAACGTGGCGGGTATCGTCGGGTTTTCCGTTGCGCTCGAACGGGCGCAGGCCTTGCGGGAAGAATGGCAGAAAAAACTCGCGATCCTGCGCGACAGGTTTGAGCAAGGCGTGCTCTCCGCGCTCGGCGACGAGGTGCGCGTGAACGGCGAAAACCGCGTGGCAGGCATTTCGCACATGACCTTCCGTCGTGGCGGGACGGCGTTTTTGAACAAGCTCGATTTACACGGCGTGGCGTGCTCGGGCGGGGCGGCTTGCACGGCGCACAGCGCGCTCCCTTCCCACGTGCTTCTTGCAATGGGGCGCAGCGAGGACGAGGCGAAACGCGGCGCGCGGTTTTCCTTCGGCGCGCACACTACGGAAGAGGATATCGATTTTGCCGTGCGCACGGTGATAGAATGTTACGGTAAAAAATAATTTTTAGAAATTGTCATAGAAAGGCATTACATAATTGACAAGCTTTCTGCATTCCTATATAATAGCAATGTAGGATTGGGAGGAATACAAATGAAGGTTGCCATGACGGGAGTCAGCGGGAACATGGGCAGAGAAGCGCTCAAGCAGGTGTTTGAGCTCAAAGAGGTTGACCGTGTTCGCGTACTGCTCTCTAATAAGAAGAAAAATAATCGGCTTGCACAAAAGCTGATTTCCACATATCAGAACAGAATCGAAATCGTGCGCGGGTCGGTTGCTGACCTCAACGCATGCCGTCAGCTCGTAAAGGGCGTGGACTACGTTGTACATATGGCGGCGGTCATTCCGCCCGCGTCGGACGCTTCCGCAAAGCGGAGTTTCGAGTGCAACGCCATGGGTACGGTCACGCTTGTGGAAGCAGTCAAGGAGCTCGAGCGTCAGCCCAAGTTCATTCACATTTCCACCGTTGCGCTGTACGGAAACCGCAACGAGTTGCACCCGTGGGGCAGAGTGGGCGACCCCCTGCTTGTCAGCCCGTTCGACGCATACGCCATGCACAAGCTGTACGGCGAGCACTGCGTTTTGGAAGCGGAGCTTTCCTGCTGGGTGGTACTGCGCCAAACGGCGATGTTGCACCCCAACATGATGAACGACAATATCAGCGACGGGCTCATGTTCCATACCGCGCTCAACGCGCCTTTGGAATGGGTGAGCTCGCGGGACAGCGGCTACCTCATTAAACGCATTTTGGAGCGCGACGTACGCGGCGAGGTCGATGGTTTCTGGAAGAAAATTTACAACATCGGCGCGGGCGTGCGCGGACGGGAAACGGGCTACGATACTTTCAACGACGGGTTTGCCATGATCGGCGGCACCACCGAAAAGTTTTTCAAACCCGATTGGTTCTCCCCCCGCAACTTCCACGGACTTTGGTTTGCGGACGGCGACGAGCTGGAAAAGCTCTTCTCCTATCAGCGGGACGGCGTTCACGAGTATTGGAAAGAAATCGCAAAACAGCATAAAATTTTTGCGCTCGGCAAAGCGGTGCCCGCAAAGCTGATCGATTTGTTTTTGTTCCGCCGTCTGCGCAATCACCCCAATTCTCCGCGCAGGTGGATAAAAAACGGGGACACGGCGCGCATACAGGCGTACTTCGGCGGGGAAGAGGGCGTAAAGGCGCTTCCCAAAACTTGGAAAGATATCAAGCTGATGGCGAAGGGCGACTTCGGCGATTACGACAAAATGAGAACGGTGGACTACGCGCGCGAGAACGGGCTACTCTTAAAGCACGGCTACGACGAGAGCAAACCGCAGGAGGAGTGGAGCGAGAAAGAACTCAATGATGCGGCTGCGTTCCGCGGCGGGCAGTATTTGGAGGGCTTCACGGGCGACGCTTACGAGAAATTGCAATGGCGTTGCGGGCGCGGACACGAGTTCACCGCTACCGCCTATACGGTGTTGCGCGGCGGACATTGGTGCCCCGTGTGCTGTCAGCCCTCGCCTTGGGAGTTCGACTCCTTGGCAAAGGAAATCCCTTTCTTCGCGCAGGTTTGGTACGATTCCCATAGCAAAGACGAAAACTATTGGTATAAAATGGACGAGGACGGAAACGCCTCAATGGAGCGCAAATGAGACTCATCGCATACGTATTCTCGGGAACGGGAAACACAAGGCGGGTGTGCGAGGCGCTCCTTGAAGAGGCGAAAACGCACGGTGTGGAAAGCGAGCTTTACGCCGTTCGCAAAGGGGAAACGCCCCCCATGCCCGAGGGATTCGACGGTATCGTTTTGGGCTATCCCGTTCACGCGTTCAACGCGCCCGCGTCGCTTTTGAAATTTATTAAAAAACTGCCCAAGCGCAAGAAGGGGGATAAGCTCCCCGTTTGGCTTATGCGTTCTTCGGGCGAGCCGCTTCGCATGAACAACGCGTCGGGGATACTGCCCGCGCGCAGACTGAAAAGAAGAGGGTACGAGGTGAAGGGCGAATTCGCCTACGTCATGCCCTATAATATTATTTTCCGCCATTCCGATAAAATGGCGGCGCGCATGTGGCAGGCGAATTGCAATCTTATAAAGAGGGACGCAAAGACGCTTGCGGAGGGCGGGGGCACCCGTCCGCGTGTCGGCATTTTCCGCCGCTTTGTGGCGTTCGTGCTTCGCATCGAGCACCTCGCCATGCCCGTAATCGGCAAGTGCTTCCGCGCCAAGAAAAAGAAATGTATCGGTTGCGGCAAGTGTGCCAAAGTTTGCCCGCAGGGGAATATTATAATCAAGAACGGAAAACCCAAATTCGGCGGTTCGTGCGTGGGGTGTATGGGCTGTGCATTCAGCTGTCCCACCGACGCAATCCGCACGTCGCTGCTCAACGGTTGGCGGGTGAACGGTGCCTATTCGTTTGAGGGTGAAGCGGCAACCGACGAAGAAGTATGCAAATATTGTAACAAAGCGTACTTGCGTTTCTTTCATGAAGCCGGGGTTTAAGTCGCAAATTTTTCGTTCACATAATTCTTGTTATGGGGGCGCAGCTTGTTCCAAAACATAACACAGCTTACGGGAAACACGCCGATAGTAGTATTGAACAATTACTGCAAGGCGCACGGGTTACACGCAAGCATTCTTGCAAAGGTAGAAGCGTTCAACCCCGCAGGGTCGGTAAAGGATAGAATTGCACGCGCCATTCTCGACGACGCGGAAAGCAAAGGTAAGTTGAAGACGGGGAGCGTAATCGTTGAACCTACTTCGGGCAACACGGGCATCGGACTTGCGATGATCGCGTGTGCAAAGGGCTACCGAGTGATTCTCACCATGCCCGCCACCATGAGCGAAGAACGCAAAAATTTGCTGAAAGCGTACGGGGCGGAGCTGGTGCTCACCGACGGAAGCAAGGGCATGAAGGGCGCAATCGAGAAAGCGCAGGAAATCGTTCAAACAACGCCGAAGGCGTTTCTTGCGGGGCAGTTCGAAAATCCCGTCAATCCGCTCACGCATTACAAAACCACGGGTCCCGAAATTTGGAAGGATACGAACGGCAACGTAGATATCCTTGTAGCGGGAGTCGGCACAGGCGGTACCATATCGGGCACGGGAAAATTTTTAAAGGAACGCAACCCGCATATCAAAGTGGTGGCAGTGGAGCCGAAAGGCTCGCCCGTACTATCCGAGGGGAAAGCGGGCGCGCATAAAATACAGGGCATCGGCGCGGGGTTTATCCCCAAAACGCTGGATACGAATATCTACGACGAAGTGATTACGGTTTCCGACGATAACGCGTTTATAACAGGCAGAGAGCTTGGAAAAACGGAGGGAATTTTGGCGGGCATTTCTTCGGGCGCGGCTCTGTTTGCGGCGAGAACGCTTGCCGAGCGAAAGGAAAACGTGGGCAAAAACATAGTAGCCGTTTTGCCCGATTCGGGGGACAGGTACTATTCCACCCCCTTATTTCAAGAGTAACGAAGGAGAAGCTATGGGAAAACGAAAGGGAATCAAAGGTAAAATCATCGGGCTTTCCGCGACGCTTATTTTTTGCGTCGCGCTATTTGTGTTTTTGATCGTGTGGTTTTTCGGCGCGAGCTATCCCGCCTTTTTTAACAACACGACCGAGGAGGCAAAAATCCCCGGACTTGCGGAAGGCATTTCTCCGCAGGGGCTTTGCCCTGTTCCCGAAAACGGCGACGGGTACGAGTTTGCCATGAGCGGGTATATGGTAGACGGTTCGCCCTCCCGCGTCTATCTCATCGGAAAGGATAAGAGCAAGTACGTAACCGTCACGTACGAGGGAAAGGACGTAACTACCCACTTCGGCGGGATCACCTGCACGGGCGAGGATTTGTTTATCGCAAGCGCAAAGAATATGTTGCGCGTTCCGCTTTCTGCGGCGTTAAGCGCGAAGAACGGCGGAAAGGTCGCGGCGGACAAGAGTTTTTCAACGGACATCAACGTGGCGTATTGCTATTTCGACGCGGACACGCAAAAGCTGTACGCGGGCGAATTTTACCGCGAGAAAAACTACAAGACGAACGAGGAGCATCACCTCACCGTAGACGGCGAAACGAACTATGCCTTTATTTACGAATATTCCTTTGAAAATCGGGAGATAAAGGAGTTGCCCGATAAGGCGATTTCCGTACGCGCGCTCGTACAGGGCGTTGCGGTGTACGGCGATAAAATCACGCTGAGCACTTCCTACGGACTTGCCGATTCGGTATTCTATACCTACGAAAATATTTTGGGCGGTACGGCAAGCGGAACGGCGAAAGTAAACGATACGGATATTCCGCTGTATCGGTTGGATTCCACCAACCTTAAAAGCACGCTTACCGCGCCCTGCATGAGCGAGGAACTTTTCGTGCGGGACGGCAAAATGTACGTGCTCTTCGAATCGCTTTGCAACAAATACAAATACTTCGTGCGGACGCGGATAGACCAAATTTTGTCCCTGCCGCTGAGCGCGTTCTAATGGCGCTGTTCGCCGCACTTCGCTTTTGCGAGGACGAGCGGATCGCGGATAAGCTGTATTGGTATGCAAGCGATTTCAATTTGCAGGAAGGGGAAGATGTGCTCGCTCCCGTGGGCACGCACGACCGTTTGCAACGCGCTACTGTGGAGCGCGTACTCGAGACCGATCCCGAACACGCCCCCTACGATACGCGTTTCATCAAAAAGGTGGCAGCGCGCTACGGCGAACGCAGGCTTGCGGTAGGCGACTGTATCTGCTTCGAGCTCGGCGGGCTGAAATACGACGGCAAGCGGTATACCCGCTATCGGCGTATTCTCTTTACTTCGTGCGTTCCGCGCGAGGAAGAAGTAAAAGAGTTGCGCACATACGGCGTTTCGGATATCCTTACGGGAAGCGCGGAAGAACTCGCGGAAAGCGGCGCGCTCGCAAAGGACTGCGTATTGCTTGCGGGCGAGCACGCGCGGGCGGCGGCTTCAACCCTGCTTGCCTGCGTGCGCGGAGAGCAAACAAATTTGAACGAACGGGCGCGCAAAGCGCTACTTGAAAAACTCTGTTAAAGAGGCGGTTATGAAAAACATTTTACTCATTGCGACGGGGGGCACCATTGCTTCCAAGCCGACGGAAGCGGGCATGGCACCTGTGTTGGACGCGGAGGAGCTTCTCTCCTGCGTTCCCGAGATTGCGGGGCTTTGCCGTGTGGACAAGCTTCAACCGTTTAATTTAGACAGCACCAACGTATGCGCCAAGCATTGGTTGGAAATTGCGCGGCTCATCGAAGCCAATTACGAAAAATACGACGGATTTGTGGTAACGCACGGAACGGACACCATGGCATACACCGCCGCGGCGGTTTCCTACCTCGTGCAAAATTCTCCCAAGCCCGTGGTGTTTACGGGCTCGCAGCGTTCCGCCTATATGCGCGATACCGACGCCCGCCGCAACCTTGCCGACGCGTTTACCTATTGCGCGGACGACGGCGCTTCGGGCGTGCATATCGTATTCGACGGAAGCGTGATTTTGGGCACCCGCGCCAAGAAAACGCGCACCCGCAGTTATAACGCTTTTTCGAGCATCGACTATCCCGACGTCGCCGTGATGCGCGACGGCAAGCCCGTGTATTATATCCGCGAGAAAGTGAGCGGCAAACCGAAATTCTTCCACGATCTCAACGAGAACGTATTCGTACTTAAACTCACGCCGGGTCTGAAAAGCGATATTTTCGACTACCTCGACAAGAACTGCGACGGACTGATCATCGAATCGTTCGGTTCGGGCGGCTTGCCCGACTACGGCGACAATGCTTTGTTGCAGCGGCTGAAAGCGTTTCGGGAAAAGGGCAAAACGGTGGTGTTCACCACGCAGGTGGAACGCGAGGGCAGTTCGCTGTTTACCTACGAGGTGGGGCGCAAGCTTCACGAGCTCGGCGTTTTGGAAGCGCGCTGTATGACTTTGGAAGCGACGGTTGCAAAGCTCATGTGGGCGCTTGCGGCGAAAAAGGGTAAAGACGCGGAAGAGCTGTTCCTTCACCCGATCGGAAGAGATATTTTGGAATAAACAAAAACGGCAGGCTGTATGCCTGCCGTTTTCTTATAAGTAATTTACTGTTTTGTTTCGTCTTGCAATTCGGGGAAGCGTTTGCAGAGCAGTTGGAAAATATATTCCGCACAGCGCGTCGCCCCGTATTGCGAGCGCTGTTTTTGCGCCGCGGCGATGTAGGGCTGCAAAATTTCGGGGTCGTGCAAAATCTCCTCGAGCTTGTCCGCAACCTTTTTGGGGTTGAAAATCTTCATCGCGCTCCCGATATTTTCGATGTAATATTTGCCGATATTTTTTTCGATCGTGGTCGCGTATTTGGTAATGATGTGCGGCACGCCGAAGAAGCACGCTTCGCCCGCAACGTTCGCGCCGCTCTTGCCGCAGAACACGTCGGATGCGACGAGCAGTTCGAAGAAATTATCCACAAGCCCCAACGGGCGGAAACAGCATTTGCCCTTGCTCTTAAAAGACTTGAAGCGTTCGTACAGCTCTGCGTTCTTTCCGCATACGGCGAGCAGGGTAACGGGCAAATCGCGTTCCAAAACGATTTTGCAGATCTCCTCCATCTTGCCGATTCCGTAACCGCCTTCCGCAAGGAGCACGGTGAGCTGATTTTCGGGAATGCCGAGCTTTTTGCGCGTTTCCACTTTGTCGGTAGAAACGGAGAACGCTTCCTCGCGAATGAGGAAGGGCACTTGCTTGAAGTTCTCTTCGTTAAAGCGTACGGGGTGATGCTTGCGCGCGCGGTTGTAGCCCGCTTCGTTGGAAACAAGCGCCAAATCGCACGGATAGCGGAAGAGCGGATTTACCACCACGTCGGGACAGTACATAACCGTAAGGGGGTTTGCGTTGCTCTTCTTCGCGTAATAGTTAGGCGCCCAATGCGTGCACACCAACATATCGGGGTGAAGCTCCTCCACGTGCTCGATGGCGGGCTTGCGCGCGCCGGGCACGAGGCAAGTCATTGTTGCCCAAGAACCGAGCTTTTCTCCCCAGAATTCCATATTCAGCGTCAGCCAAAAACCGTAGGCGGTGCTGTTGTTGGATTTTACAACGTTATTTTTGAGTTTTTCCTCGAATTGTTTTAGCTTCTCATGTTCGCTTTCGGTAAAAAATTGGGAACGCACGCACTCTACCTTGTCGCCGTAAAGTTCCTCGAATTTATCGGCTATGCTGTTCATCGGCATGGTGTGCCCGAGTCCCGCTTCCGTATAGGCAAACACAACTCTCGGTTTGTTCATACTTCTTTCCTCTGCGTAAGTTTATGTCAACACAAATTAACAATTTTTATTTACGCTACTATTTTACCATATATTCGTCACAATTTCAACACTTTATGGGTAAAAAAAGAAAAAAACCCGCACCGTTTGAAACGGTACGGGAGGCTAGGGGGGCGTGTGCTCATTTTGTACGGGTGGCGGGTCTTACGGAAACGCTTCCGCAGAGCACTTCGGCATAAGAGTAGGAGGTTTTTCCCAAAAAATCTTTGTCGTTGGGGCGAACGGTGAACAGGGCGGGGTACACGCCGGAAAGCTCGCCGCAGTATTTGAGTACCTTGTTACGACCTAAGTTTACGGTTACGTCTACCTGTCGGTTGAAGTATTCCGCAATCGTCTTTTTTACTTGTGTAATATTTCCGCTCGGTTTAATCATGTTTCAATGATAGACCTTTTTCCCAAAAAATATTCCTTGTTCGCAAAACATTGTTTTATCTTGACAATGTCAACATTGTGTGATATAATCTAAATGCTGTTAAGATTTAGAGGTTTTACCATGGAAAAAACGAATTATCATCACGGTAATTTGAGAAGCGAACTCATCGAAAAGGCAATCGCGATCGTAAACGAAGAGGGCGAGCAAGGGTTATCCATTCGCAGGGTTGCGGGCGATTGCGGCGTGAGCTACGCCGCGCCTTATGCGCATTTCAAAAATAAAGAAGAATTGCTACTCGCCTGTCGGGAATACGTTTCCAAACAGTTTGCCGATTATTTGGAAAATTCGATTGCGGGCAAAGATAGCACCAACCCCGAAACATTGAACGTTCTCGGGAACGCCTATCTTGAATTTTTCAGGTTGCACCCCGTGTATTTCAACTTCGTATTTCACGGCAAGGAAACCTGCAAAATGATTTTAACGCTCGACGAGGTGGAGGGCAATTATCCGCCCTTCGAAGTGTTCCGAAAAGTGTGCTTGGCTTTGACCGAGCGCCACGGGCTTACCAAAAAGCAAGGGCTTGCGCGGCTGATAAAATGCTGGTCGCGCGTGCACGGTGCAACGGCGCTCATCATTTCCCCCAACGTGGAGCTCCACGGCGATTGGAGCGAATATTTGAAAACGCTTTACGATTAAACGCTATGAGAAAAACCGTTAATAAATTTCCGATATTATTTTCATTTGTTGTGTTTGCGGTTTGCATGCCGATACTTTGGGGCGCGCTCTATCCGCTGTTATACAAATTGCCGTTCTATTGGGCAAGCGCAATCAAGTATTCCCTTACGTTGCTTGCGGCCATCGGTATTTGTTTTGCCGTGTACCGCAAAATCCCGTTTACGCTTCAATGCAAAGGACTATTTAAGGGGCTGTTCACGTTCGGCTTGGTCGGGCTGATTTGCGCTGTTATGGCGTTCGTGTTCAGCTACGATACGCCCGATACGGCGCCGTCCGCTTCTACGGTGATCGGCTTTATTTTCTACAATCTTGCGATTGCGCTCAGCGAGGAATTTTTATTCCGCGGCGTTATCTTCACGCAGATGCTCGATAGTTGGAAAGACAAAAAAGCGTTTCTTTGGGCGGCGATCATCGTATCGTCCGCAATCTTCGGCGTAAGGCATTTGCTCAACCTAGTTACCGCGCCGAACGTGGTCATTATGACCGTCGGGCAAGTGCTGTTCACCTTTATGGCGGGCTTTTACCTCTGCGCGGTCTATTTGACGACGCGCAACATTTGGGTGTGCGTGATCATTCACTTTTTGGAAGATTTCTTTACGGGCTTTTGGGTAATCGTGTCAAGCTCCGCGTTTGCCGCGCAGTCGGTGGACGGAACGTTTGCAAACGTGTCTATGCTCGTTGCCGTTCACTCGGTCTACGTTATTTTCGGCGTTCTCATGCTTAAACGCAAAAAGTGGCAGTATCAGCCGCTGTCAAACTACAACAGCTTTAACCCGTTTTCGTCGAGCAAATAAATATCTTCGGCGACCTCTTCGAGGAAAAGCCTGTCGTGCGAAACGGAAATCACCGCGCCGCGGAACTCCGTAAGCGCACGCCGCACCACGGGGCAGGAAAGGGGAGAAAAGTTCCGCGTGGGCTCGTCTAAAAGGAGCACGTTCGCGTTATTCAGTACCATGCCGAGGAAGATAATTTTCGCTCGCTGTCCGCCGCTCAAAGTTCCGATTGGGCGGCGCATTTCGTCCGCGGTGAATTTCATGTTGCCCATGTAGGTCATGGCGCGCGTCATCGTCGCCTTGTCGTAGTGTGCGCCGAAGTACTCGTTGGGCGTTTGCGCAGGGTTGAGCACTTCCCCGTAGTCTTGCGGCATATAGCCTACGGTGATGTCCGTCCTGTCTTTCAGGCTTGCGTAAATTTTGCGAAGCAAGGTAGATTTTCCCGCGCCGTTTGCGCCAACGATACAGACGCGTCGCGCGCCGATTACCGATAGTTCGATATCGTGCGAAAGCGTCTTCCCGCCCGCTTGCAAAAGGGGAAGAGAGAACTCCAAAACCCGCTTTTGTACGGGAATACAACAGTTTTGGTCGAAACGGGTGAGAATACACTCCTCTCTGTCGGGGTCTTCGGGAAGCTCCTCGTTGTCGAGCTTGCGCTTTTGCGCGAGCAGGCTGTGCATCTTCTTTTTGAGAAGCTGACCGCCGTGCGGGTTTCCGCGCGACACCGTTTTTTGCGCGTGCTGTACCTTTTCGAACACCTGCTGCCAACGCTGAAATTTTTTCTTGTGCTCCGTCTGCGCTTTGTTCGCAAGCTGGGTTTGTCTGTCGAATTGAAGGTTGCGCGCTTCCACGTATTCCCGATAGGTCAAATTCGCAATGGTTGCGCGGCAAACAGATTTCTTATGGATTTGCTCCATATGAATAATGACGGTCGCCGTTTCGGAAAGCAGCGTTTCGTCGTGCGAAATATAGACGACGGGAAGCGAGGTGTTGCGAATAAACTCCTGCAAAAAGCAGAGCGAGGGAATATCCAAATCGCCCGTCGGCTCGTCTAGGAACAGCGTGTCCGCGCCGCTTAATAGAATTTTTAAAAGCTGTAATTTGATTTTTTCGCCGCCCGATAGGGTGGAAATGGGACGCTCCGACGAAATAAGTTCGTCGCTTAGCCCGAGTTCTTCTAACAGCTCGTAGCGTTCGTAAAGGGGGACGTCTTCGAGGTATTGCGTGGGCGTTAAAGCCTGTTCTTCCGCGGGCATCATCTGCGGGAGATAGCCGAAATTTCCCTTGCGCACGATAGCGCCCGTAACCTCGGCGTAGGGCACGTTCCCGTCGTACATGAGGCGGAGCAGAGTGGATTTGCCGTTTCCCTCTTCGCCGATGATCGCCGCCTTGTCGCCCCGTTCCAAGAAAAAGGAAAAGTCGGAAAGCAAGGGGCGGTCGTTTTCTTTTAAATGCAAACTGATATTTTTTACCTGTAACATGAAGTACCTCCGTTATAAAAAAATTCCATGCGACAACTCGCACGGAATACGGAAAAACAACACTTATAAAAAAGCGCGTTTCGCATTTTAAAGTAATCCGTAAAAGAGGTGCCCCGAAGCCTTACGGCTCGGAACGCCTTCCCGAGTTGTCCGCAGTAATGAAATACTGCCTGCCAAATCGTTACAAATCACTTTAATTGCGCAACGGTAAGTACCTCTCTATGTTTTATTTCAAGCAAAGTATAGCACACCCGCAAGGGGTTGTCAAGAAGATAGCGGGGGAGTAAAAAATAAAACCGACGGGGTTTCCGTCGGTTTTTGCTTAATAAACGCTGACTTGTTTTTTGTCTCTTCCCTTG
>CAMWUS010000018.1 GCA_947177495.1 uncultured Clostridia bacterium | reverse complement strand
CCTTCTACTTTGACCCTTATCAGCGATCATGCGTTTATGGACTGCACCTCGCTTGCCCAAATCGAATTGCCGAGCGGGTTGAAGTCGATTGGAGAATTTGCGTTTGCGTTCTGTCCGGCGCTCAAACTAATCGTTATTCCACGCAGTGTTGAAATAATCGGGTCGTTGGTGTTCGAGGAAGCAAGCAATATCGTCATATACTGCGAAGCGCCGTCAAAGCCGAGCGGCTGGGAAGAGGACTGGAGTGGTGGTCGCCTTGTATATTGGGGGTACGAGGGTGATGGGTACTGGGTGTGGTTTGACGACTAAGGAGTGCGTGTGAAAAGAAAGAAGGTAATCATCGGAATATCGATAGCGGCGGTTTTGACGGCTTGCGCGGTAGTGCTTGGCGTCGTTTTCGGCGTGCGCGCGAAAAATCCGCCCCACGAGCACGAATACGACTTTACCGCTATTACTTGGGAATGGGAAGAGAGCGAGGCGCAGGCAAGCGTACAATGCGCTTGCGGCAAAACGCTTGTACTGCAAACGGAGATTGCCCAAAAAACGATTTTGCCCGCCAACTGCGAAGAAGCGGGGCGCGCGCTTTTTACGGCGAAGTTTACGGCAGACGGCGCGGAGTATTCCGACGAAAAGCAAGTTGACTTGCCCGCGTTGGGGCACGATTTCGACTATACGGCAATTTTGTGGCGGTGGGACGAAGATGCCCCCACGGCGAGTGCGAATATCCCCTGCAAGCGCGGAGAGCACACGCTTACTGTAACGCCTGAAATCAACGAAGAAATTTTAATAGACCCCGCTTGCGAGAGCGAGGGGAGCGCACTCTATACGGCAAGGCTGATTTCGGGCGAGGAAGAATATATCGATACGAGCTCGCGCAAATTACCTGCCTTGGGACATGACTATAATTCCGAGTTCGAATGGGAAACCGATTGGTCTGCGGCGACATTGTACCTTGCCTGCAAGCGCGAATGCGGAAAAACGCATTCCGAACGCGTAGAGTCGGTTTTCAGTCATGTGGACGCTACTTGCGAGAAAAACGGAATCGATACCCACACCGTAAGAACAACTTACGATGGAAAGCCGTTTGAGGAAGCCCACGGTAGAGTGATTCCCGCATCGGGGCATGATTACGATTATACGAAAGTGGAATGGCTGTGGCAGGATCGGGAGGCAAAGGCGGTCGTGAAATGTAAGCGGGACAGCAACCATTCCATGCAAATTGAAACGGAAATTCAAGAGGAAGTGTTAAAACAACCCGCCTGCGAAGAAGAAGGCGAAGGGCGGTATACGGCGGTATTCCAAAGAGAAGGAAACCGCTATTCGGACGAGAAGTTATTGCCTATTCCTGCGGTGGGACACGATTATAATTTTGCGGCGGCGGTATGGCAATGGGAGGGAACGCAGTCGGCAAGCGCAACCGTGCCCTGCACGCGAAACTCCGCCCATACCCAAACGATTCCCGCCGAGATAATGATACTTGGTACGGGAACGCCGAGCTGTACGCAGCCGGTCATTGCAACTTACGTTGCAACCGTAAAGGACGGAAACGGGAATAGATATACGGATAGAATAGAGAGGGAAATGCCTTTGGGTGAGCACACCTATTCAAAAGCGGAATTTTGGAATAACGACACGCATGAGCTTGTTTGCACGAACTGCGGGCATCAGGAATACGAGGCGCACGAAAATGACGACAATAAGATTTGCACGCTCTGCGGCGTGAGTACCTGGCTGTATTACGGCAACGAAGGTCTTACGGTCACGGTCAGCGCATATCCCAACGAGGTGATGGGGTACGACAGCAGTATCACGAAAATCGTCATTCCCGGTCGATATTATTACGACGGGCTTACGGCTACGGTATACGAGGTTTATAACTTCCAGTATTGCAACGGGCTGGAAAGCGTAATCATTTCCGATGGGGTCAAGCAAATTACCGCAAACGCGTTTAGCGGCTGTTCCTCGCTTAAAGAGGTTATCGTGCCGAGTGAGTTTATGCACATCGGTACGCACGCGTTTTCGGGGTGCAGCGCTCTGACGGAATTCGTTTATCCGAAGAACTTAACGCTTATCATGGACTACACCTTTATAAACTGCATTGCGCTTACCAAGGTTACTCTTCCCGAAGGGTTGAATTCAATCGGTGAAGGCGCTTTTCAAGGTTGCACCGCGCTTAGAGAAATCAACGTGCCTTCTACCGTGACCCGTATTGACGAAAAGGCGTTCTTTAATTGCCGTGCGCTTTCCTTAGATAATTTGCCGAGCCGTTTGCAATATATCGGCGGAAGCGCGTTTTACTATTGCGAGTCGCTTACGGAAATTACTTTCCCGAGTAGCGTTACGACAATCGGCGACAGTGCGTTTAGCGGGTGCAGTGGGATAAAAAGCATTGCGTTTAACGGCATACTCGAGAAAATCGGATTATTCACGTTCAACAACTGCACGTCGCTCACGAACGTTAAACTGCCGTACGGATTGAAAGAAATCGGGTACGGTTCGTTTTCAGGTTGCAGTTCGCTTGCCCAAATCAATTTGCCGAGCGGGTTGCAATCGATAGGACAGCAGGCGTTTGACTGTTGCACTTCGCTTGCGAAAATCGAGTTGCCGAGCGGATTGCAATCGATAGGACAACAGGCGTTCAGAGAATGTACCTCACTGAAAACAATCATTATTCCACGCAGTGTGGAAACGATGGGCGCTTACGTATTCCAAAGCGCGGAAAATATTACCATATATTGCGAGGCGGCGTCAAAGCCGAGTAAATGGAGTGCGGATTGGAACGCTTCCCGTCCCGTTTTTTGGGCGTACGCATACGTGGTCGATGATGAATACGGTATGTGGGTTGACGATTGATGAAAAGTAAAACGGCATAGGACAAACTTAGCACGGCATACAATAGCGGGAGAGGTGATCGTATGCTGGAAATGTTCTATGCCGTGCTCAGTCGGCTGTTTTTTTTCACGGGTGCCGTAGACGGGGGATCGTATCCCAAACCGCTTTCTGCAAAGGACGAGGAGAAGTATTTGAAGCTCGCGCGGGAGGGGGACAAACACGCCAAGGATATGCTCGTGCGGCATAATATGCGTTTGGTTGCACATATCGTAAAAAAATACAACGGGGCGGCGGAAACGGACGATATGCTTTCCGTTGGAAGTATCGGGCTCATCAAAGCAATCAACACCTTCGAACCCGGGCGGGGCGTGCGCCTTGCAACCTATACGGCGCGCTGTATCGAGAATGAGATTCTCATGCTCATTCGCGCAGGGAAAAAACACAAGTGCAACGTTTCGCTCTCCGACCCCGTGGGTACGGATAAAGACGGCAACGAGCTTACGCTCATGGATCTTCTCTTCGAAAAAGAGGACAAAGTATTTGCGGGTGTAGAGCAATCGCTCATGCAGGAGAAATTTTTAAAAGCCGTGCGCGCGCTGTTGACGGAACGGGAAACAGTTATCATTTGCCTAAGGTACGCGCTCACGGGCGGCGTGCCCTTTGCGCAACGCGAAGTGGCGCAACGCTTGAAAATTTCCCGCAGTTACGTTTCCCGCATCGAAAAGCGCGCTCTCGAAAAATTGCGCGCGGGACTGAAAAGAGAAGAATTTTTATCGGAATGATTTTGAAAGTTGCGCCCCGACCGACGGTCGGGGCGCAAACGCGTCGTTCGCCCGTATCCATGCACATTATAAAAGCATGTCAACTTTTTTGAATTTATTATTGACAAGGTACTTTTTACCGTGTTAAAATAATTGCATATTATAATTTTTTAAAACCGTAAAAGCGGAGGAAAAAATGAAGAAGAAATTATCAGCAATGTTATGCGGGGGAGCGATTGCCGTCGCTTCGGTGCTGTCCCTTGTCGGTTGCGGGTCGAAGCACAAGCACACAAGTAAATGGTGTTTCGATGAAACGCATCATTGGCAAGAGTACACCTGCGGGCATACGCCCGAGGACGACAAAAAAAGCGAACACACTTACAGCGGCATTCAATGCACGGTGTGTGGTCGTTATCTTCCGCCCGAGAACTCGAGAGTGGAAATCGGCGATTTGGCGTACTATTGGAATCCCGAAGTCAACGGATATTCGGTATACGTAAAAAGCTTCGTGGAGAACAAAGCGCATATCCAAATCGAAAACGAAATTCAAGGCTATCCCGTTACCGACATTCAGTCGAGCGGATTCGCCTATTGTAGAGAGCTTGAGTCGATTACCATTCCCGACAACGTAGCGTATATCGGAAATAGTGCGTTTTACCAATGCGAGAAACTTTCAAGCGTCGAGCTTGGAAAGGGCGTGACCTCGATAGGATCCTACGCTTTTGATAGTTGTTATTCGCTTACTGATATCAACATTCCCGACAGCATAGAGAGTATTGGTGGGAGCGCATTTGAGTATTGCGATATGCTTCCGTACCAAACATATGACAATGCGAAATACCTCGGGAATAAAGATAACCCTTACGTAGTTTTATTGGAAGGGGGAAAAGATGTAAAGTCTTGTACCGTTCACGAGAATACGAAAATTATTTATATCCGCGCATTCAGCTATAATACCGAGCTTGAAAGCATTACAATTCCCAGGGGCGTGAGGGAAATCGGGGAAAGTGCTTTTTCGGAATGCTCTTCACTTACAAGCATTACCATTCCAAATGGGGTGAAGCGAATTGCAAGCAATTTATTTTTCAACTGCTCTAAGCTTACGAGTATAAAAATTCCAATCGGTGTGACGAGTATTGGGCTTGGGGCTTTTACGAGTTGCGGTGCGCTCACGAGCGTATTCATTCCGGATAGCGTAACGCAAATTGGGAGTTATGCATTTGATGATCGCCGTTCGCTTGAAAAAATCGTCATTCCAAGCAGTGTGACGCATATCGATATTTTTGCTTTCTATCATTGTCCTTCGCTTACGATTTATTGCGAAGCAGAAAAGAAACCGGAAGGCTGGGACAATTCCTGGAACATTGACGAGTGTCCCGTTGTTTGGGGATACAAAGGGGCATAAGCTTTTTTTCGCGTCCCCGTCGGGTGGTAGCTCGGCGGGGCGTTTTCTTTGTAAAAGTGTATATTTGGTGAAAGCGAAGCGATTTTGCCAAAATCGTTTGAAAAAGCGCAAAATGTGTGATATAGTTATAGAGAGGTTTTTGCATGAACAATACGGAACTGAAAATCTTATCGGTAATTCCCATGCGGTCTACGGTCGTGTTCCCCAATACGTCCGTTGCATTCGACGTGGGCAGAGGGTTCTCGCTTGCGGCGTTGGAGCGCGCAGAAAATAACGGAAAGCTTGTGTTTCTCACCAAACAGCTCGACGCACAAAAGGACGACCCGAGCGGCGACGATTTATGCACCGTGGGTACGGTTGCGCAAATTCGTCAGGCAACCCGTTTGCCGGGCGACCGCGTCCGCATTTACGTAAACGGTATGTACCGCGCTTGCGCGCGCAATTTTTGCAGGGACGAAGGCTACCTCTTCGCGCTTACCGAGGAGCTTCCCATTGTCCACGGCGATCTCGCCTTAGAAGAAGCCTCTTTCCGCATCGCCAAAGATTTGGTAAAAGACATCGTTGCGGGGGAGAGTAAAATTTCGCGCGAGCTCGATTCTGCGCTGACGGGTATTACCGACTGCGACGCGTATATCAACGTTTGCTCGCATCATTTGCGCCTGCGCGAAGATATCAAGCAAAAGCTTTTGGAAGTAAACCACGTTCCCGAGCGGTTGAAACTGTTTGAGGAATGCTTGAATACCGAGCTCGAAATTTCCAAGCTCGAACGCAAGATTGCCCAAAAAGTACGCACGGGTATCGAGAAATCGCAAAAGGAATATTATTTGCGCGAGCAACTGAAAGCCATTCACACCGAGCTTGGCGACGACGTGGAGGAGAGCGTGAAGCTCAAAGACAGACTGCTTGCAAAGGGGCTTCCTCCCGAGGTGGAAGAGAAGGCTTTGCAGGAGCTTGCGCGTATGGACAGAATGTCGCCTTCCTCGCCCGAATATACGGTACTTCGCAACTATGCGGATTGGCTGTTGGACCTCCCTTGGGGGGAAGAGACCGCGGACACGGAAAAGCTTTCTGACGTGGAAAGAATCCTCAATGCCGACCATTACGGATTGGAAAAAATAAAAGAACGCGTGGTGGAATACCTCGCCGTATTAAAGCTGACGGGTGAGCTGAAAGCGCCCATTTTGTGCTTTGTAGGTCCTCCCGGTGTGGGCAAGACGAGCGTCGCAAAATCGATTGCGCGGGCGCTCGGGCGCAAGTTCGTCCGCATGAGCTTGGGTGGGCTGAAAGACGAAGCGGAAATCCGCGGGCACAGGCGCACCTATATCGGCGCGATGCCCGGTCGTATCATTTACGAAATGAAGAACGCGGGTTCGTGCAATCCCGTATTCTTGCTCGACGAGGTGGACAAGATCTCTTCCGACCTGCGCGGCGACCCTGCCGACGCTCTTTTGGAGGTGCTCGACCCCGAGCAAAATTCCACCTTCCGCGACCGCTATATGGAAGTTGCGTACGATTTGAGCAAAGTCATGTTCATCGCTACGGCGAACTCGCTCGACACGATCCCTGCGCCCTTGCGTGACCGAATGGAAATCATCGAGCTTTCGGGCTATACTCCGCAGGAAAAAGAGGAAATCGCAAAGCGTTACCTCGTGCCCAAAAAGCGCAAGGAAAACGGTTTGACTGCCGAGCAAATTCGCATTACCGACGGGGCAATTTCTGCGATGATAGACGGCTACACGATGGAAGCGGGCGTAAGAAATTTGGAACGCACCATCGGCACTGTTTGCAGAAAGGCGGCGGTGCGCATTGCCAAGCAGGAAATAGAAGAGCGCATTACCGTTACCAAGAGCAACCTTGAAAGTTTCCTTGGCGGCAAGCGGTTTTTGCGCGACGAAGAACTTATCACGGGCGACGAAGTGGGCGCCGCGACGGGGCTTGCGTGGACGGCGGTCGGCGGGACGACGCTCACCATCGAGGTTTCCGCCATGCAGGGCAAGGGTGACATCTTGCTGACGGGAAAACTCGGCGACGTGATGAAGGAATCCGCCCACGCCGCAATCAGCTATCTCAGGGCGCATGCCGACAAGTACGGCATCAACGAAGAGGATTTCGGCAAGAAGGATATTCACATTCACGTGCCCGAGGGCGCAACGCCCAAGGACGGACCGAGTGCGGGCATTACCATGGCTACGGCGATTTTGTCGGCGTTTACGGGGCAGCCTGTGCGCAAGGACGTTGCCATGACGGGCGAAATCACCCTGCGCGGAAAGGTGCTTCCCATCGGCGGGCTGAAAGAGAAGGCACTCGCCGCAAACAGGATCGGGATTCGCGATGTCATCATTCCCGAAGAGAATAAAAAGGACGTGGAGGAAATCCCCGAAGAGGTACGCAAGAGCCTCAACTTTATTTGCGTAAGCGAAGTGGACGAGGTGTTCAAAAGCGCGGTTTCGGGAAACTTCCACACCAACTGAGAGGGGCGCATGGACGTTAAATTTATCACCTCCGCGGCGACGGAGGCACAATTCCTCCGCCCCGAGAAACCCATGCTCGCGGTGTGCGGAAAATCCAATTCGGGCAAGAGTACGCTTATCAACCTGCTTGCAAACCGCAAGGGGCTTGCCAAAACAAGCTCCGCACCCGGGCGCACGCGGCTCGTCAATTATTTCGACTTCGGGCAATATTGGTTAGCCGATTTGCCGGGTTACGGCTATGCCGCCGTTTCCCGCAGTGAAAAGGAGAAGTGGGGCAAAACGCTCGACAAATTCTTTGCGCGCAAAGAAGATATCAAGCACGTGTTCGTGCTCTGCGATATTCGTCGCGATCCTTCCGAGGACGATATGCAAATGCTTACCTTCCTCAACTACCACATCATTCCCTTTACCGTGATTGCCACGAAGAGCGATAAGCTCTCCCGCATGAAACGCAAAGAGCGGGTACGCGCGCTTGCGCAGGCGTTCGGGCTGGGCACGGAAAACGTGTTCGCCGTTTCGGGACTTTCGGGCGAGGGCAAAGAGGAACTGCTCGCTAAAATCACACAAATCATTCAAACCGAAAAGGATTAGCCTTTTCGGTTTTATTCGTGTCCGTTTTTTACGGAAACGATTGCTTTTTTCTACGAAATATGTTATAATTCTGTTAAAATGGGGAGGAATAAAGATGCAACCCAAATATAAGAGGATTTTGCTCAAACTTTCCGGAGAAGCGCTTGCGGGAGAACAGCGTTTCGGACTCAACGAGAACGTTATTTCTCAGGTGGTCGATCAGCTCGTAAAGGTGCATAATATGGGCGTGGAAATCGCGCTCGTCATCGGCGGCGGCAACTTTTGGCGGGGTAGGCAGGGCACGAAGATGGACCGCACCACCGCCGACCAAATGGGAATGCTCGCAACCGTCATGAACTCCCTTGCCATGATGGACGCCATCGAACAAAAGGGTATCCCCACGCGCGTGCAAACCGCGCTCAACATGATTTCGGTCGCCGAGCCGTACGTTTTGAGGAAGGCGCTTCACCATTTCGAGAAAGGGCGCATCGTCATTATGGCTTGCGGCACGGGCAATCCTTACTGCTCTACCGACACGGCGGCGGCGCAGCGTGCCTGCGAAATCGACGCGGACGTCCTCTTAATGGCGAAGAACGTAGACGGCATTTACGATTGCGACCCGACCACGCACCCCGAGGCGAAAAAGTACGATACGCTCAGCTTTAACGACGTGGTGAATAAGGGCTTAAAGGCAATGGACGCGACGGCGGCAACCATGTGTATGGAAAACGACGTGCCCGTACTCGCCTTTGCGCTCGGGGAAAAGGATTCCATTTTGCGCGCCGTATGCGGCGAACATATCGGCACTTTAATTTCAAACGGTAAAAAATAAGCTTTCTATATAAGGAGGAACTCTGTTATGATCGATAACGAAAAATTGGAAGAAATATTTCTTGTACTTGACGACAAGCTTGACAAGACGGTAAACGTATTAAAGGACGAATTTGCGTCCATTCGCGCGGGGCGTGCCAATCCGCACGTACTCGATAAACTTTTGGTGGAAGCGTACGGCGGCATGAGCCCCTTAAATCAGCTCGGCAACGTTTCGGCGGCGGACGCGCGCTGTCTCGTGGTCAGCCCTTGGGACAAGTCGCTGTTGAAGTCCATCGAAAAGGCGATCCTCTCTTCCAACCTCGGCATCAATCCCACCAACGACGGCAACGTCATTCGTCTCGTGTTCCCCGAACTCACCGAGGAACGCAGAAAGGAGCTCGTCAAGCAAATCAAGCGCATGGGCGAGGATGCAAAAGTGGCGGCGCGCAACAATCGCAGAGAGGCGATGGAGGGCGTGAAAAAGATGAAGACCGCCAAGGAAATTTCCGAGGACGAGGGGAAGAACGCCGAGCAAGACGTGGAGAAAGCGGTTTCCAAATGTATGGAGGAAATCGATAAAACCGTCTCCGCCAAGGAGAAGGAGCTTCTCACCGTTTAATGGATACTCAGGGCAAAATTCCCCGCCATATCGCCATTATCATGGACGGCAACGGGCGTTGGGCGAAAAGGCGGCTTTTGCCGCGCGCCGCAGGTCACCGTGCGGGCATGAAGCGCATGATCGGGCTTGCCGAGCACGCGTTTGACGTCGGCGTGGAATACTTTACGGCGTTCGCGCTTTCCACGGAAAATTTGCACCGCCCCCAAGAGGAGCTCGACGGCATTTTCTCCCTGTTCCGCGAATACTTTAAATCGAATGTCGAGACGCTGAAAAAAAAGCACGTTGCGTTGCGCGTAATCGGTGATTTATCTCTGCTTCCGCACGACGTGGAGGAGCTTGTGAAAAACGGCGAGGCGGCAACAAGGGACGGCACGCGCGGAACGTTGTTGCTTGCAATCGGCTACGGCGGCAGGCAGGACATTGTGCATGCGGTAAACGAGGCGGTGCGGCAGGGCAAGGAAGTGACGGAAGAGGAATTCGGCGGACTGCTTTCCACCCGCGGCATTCCCGAACCTGATTTGCTCATTCGCACGGGAAAGGAGCTGCGCGTTTCCAACTTCCTGCTTTGGCAGTTGGCGTATACGGAGCTGTATTTTTCGGGAAAGATGTTTCCCGACTTTTCGGACAAAGAATTAGACGGAGCGATTCGCGCTTACGGAGAGCGCGATAGACGCTACGGAAAAGTATAAAAGTGATTGGAGTTTTATGGGGCATAATACTAAATTAAGAATTGTCACGGGTATGATCTATTTCTTAGTGCTTCTTTCATTTTTTGCACTGAAAATTTTCGTGCATAATTTGTTTTTCGACGGACTGATTTTACTGTTCGGTTTCTTCGGCACTTACGAAATGATTCGCGCCTTTGGCGACAAGATGCACCGTTCGCAGAAAATTATCGTAATGATCTTTTCGCTTCTTGTGATTGTCGTGTACGCGGTCACCGACTTCGTATTCACCGATATTTTCAAGGTGCAGTTTCCCGACAACCCGATTACGGCAGAAGGGCGTAACTACGCGCCGCACATTGCCTTAGTCGTGTTCTTTACGGGCGTTTCCGTTATTTTCGGATTATTGGTGTTCGCACACACGAAAGTGGATTTGGAATCTACGGGCTACACGCTCATGTCGTATATGTATCCCACGGTTTTCCTCGTCGTCCTGATCGTTTGTAACCACATGGAGAGGTATTCGGACGCGGCGATTGCGCTCGTGTTCGCAATCAGCCCTTGCGCGGACGTCATGGCGTTTACCTTCGGCAAAACGCTCGGGAAGAAATTACCCGCAAAAATGTCGCCCCACGTCAGCCCCAACAAGACGCTCATCGGCGGTTTCGGCGGGCTTATCGGCGGTATGATCGGCGCAGTCTGCGTGTTCTTCTTCTACTACGGTCTGTGCCAACCCGTTGCGAACAATTTCGATTTTGCAAACGTCACTTTCGAATGGATGAATTTAATATTCTTCATCGGCATCGGCGTTTTGACCTCTGCGTTCTCGCAGTTCGGCGACTTGGTGGAGAGCGCCATTAAGCGCAAGCTCGGCATTAAGGATATGGGAAAACTGCTCCCCGGTCACGGCGGAATTTTGGACCGTATCGATTCGTCCCTGTATGCAGGTCTTATCATCGCGCTCGTTTTCGTTATAAGACTCATGACGACGGGCTAAACCGCATAAAATAAGACGTGAAGTTTCAACGACTATGAAGAAAATCGCACTTATCGGATGCACGGGCAATATCGGCGGGCAGGTTGCCGAAATCGTCCGCGCTTACCCCGAACAATTTTGTTTTTCCGCGCTTGCGTGCGGAAAGAATACGGCGGCTCTATCCGCGCTCGCCAAAGAATTCCACCCCGCGCACGTTATGTGCGAGGGGGAAGTTTTTCTAGCCGACGGCGTGAAGCGCACGCATGTGATGAGCGAGTTGTTCGGGGATTGCGACGTCGCGCTGATTGCGGCGGGCGGTTTTGCAGGGCTTGCATATACCTTAGCTGCAATCGAGGCGGGCAAGGAAATTGCGCTTGCTAACAAGGAATCGCTTGTGTGCGGCGGCGAGATCGTCATGCGGCGGGCAAAAGAAAAGGGCGTGGACATCGTTCCCGTAGACAGCGAGCATTCCGCCATCTATCAGGCGTTGGGACAGCGGCGGGACGCGAAATTCGCCCGCTTGGTTCTTACCGCAAGCGGCGGTCCCTTTCTTCATAAAAGCAAAGAGGAGCTTGCCCGCGTTACCGCGCAAGACGCGCTCCGTCACCCCACTTGGGATATGGGCGCGAAAATCACAATCGACAGCGCGACACTCTTAAACAAAGGCTACGAGGTCATCGAAGCAAAGTGGTTGTACGGGGCGGATTATTCGCAAATCGACGCGATCGTCCACCGCGAGAGCATCGTTCACTCGCTCGTCTATTTCGAGGACGGCGCGGCAATCGCACAGCTCGGCTATCCCGATATGCGCATTCCCATTCAGCTCGCGCTCACCCATCCCAACCGTTTGCCCTGCTCCCGTTTTCTCAAATTAGAGGAAATCGGCGCATTGCATTTCGAACAGTTACCCGTTGATAAATTCCCCTGTTTTTCCCTTGCAGTAGAAGCGGGAAAAGAGGGGGGAACCTGCCCCGCCGTGCTCAACGGCGCGGGAGAGGAGGCAGTCCGCGCATTTTTGCAAGGTAGTATAGCTTTTACGCAAATCGCGGAAACTATCGGAGACGTGCTCGATGCGCTTCCGAGGCAACACGCTTCCTGCTATGAGCAGCTTGCGGAAGCGGATCGACGTGCGCGGGAGGCGGCGCGTCGCATTCTGTATGGGAAATAATCTTTTAAGCGTGTGGGGCACGATCGGCTCGGTTGCGCTCGCCATTTTTATACTGCTTGCCATGATCACCATTCACGAGTTCGGGCATTGGCTGGCGGGCACGATTTTGCATTTTAAAATCAACGAATTTTCAATCGGGTTCGGTCCTGCGCTCTTTAAGCGCAAGGGCAAGAAATCGGGGCAGGTTTTCGCGTTGCGCCTTATCCCTTTGGGCGGATATTGCGCGTTCGACGGCGAAGACGGCTTGGAGAAAGAAGAACCGCCCGAGCCTGTATTCGAGGAAGAAAAGACGACGGACGGGGAAACCGTGCTCGTCACGCCTGCCGAAAAGGGCGGCGAAGCTACGGAAACGCTTCCCGCAGAAGAGAAGACGGAAGAGAAGAAGCTCGGCAAATTTACCGACATGAAGCCGTGGAAGCGCATTATCGTGTTGGTCGCGGGTGCGCTCATGAACTACTTGTTGGCGCTACTTCTCATCATCATTTGCTTTTCCGCTTACGGGCAGACGATGCTCGCCGTGTACGAGGTGGAGCCTACTGACGAAATTCCCGCCGCGTACTGCTTGCAGGACAAAGATATTTTCTTGCGTGCGGAAGGCAAAAGCCTGTATTTGACCACCGACCTTGCCCGCGTCTTAAACGGCAAAAAGGCGGGCGACAGGGTAAACCTGTATATTTCCCGCATTATTTCGCAGGAAAAGGACGAGGATGGGAAAGTAATTAAGACGGAACGGCAAAAGATGGACGTGGAAATTATTCTGCGTTCCGACGTGACAGTGAAGAACAGCGCCCAACTCGATTCCGCTTGGGCGGCGCTCGGGGTGAAAAAAGCGGAAAATAGCGGATATATGCTTGCAAGCGGCACGCAAAAATTCGGGTTTTTCGAGACAATTGGGCGTTCGTTCATGTATTCGTTTAAAATTGCGGGGTCTATCTTCAAGGTAATAGGCGAACTGCTCACGGGCAATTTGGGCATTACCGCTTTGGGCGGACCGATTAAGACCATAACGATGACTTCGCATGTCTCCTCGCAAAGTTTCCGTAGCTTTTTGGAAA
>CAMWUS010000017.1 GCA_947177495.1 uncultured Clostridia bacterium | reverse complement strand
AACTATGCTTTCCAAGATTGTGTTTTTACAAATTTCGTCGTGCCCAACAGCGTTACGGAAATCGGGGATTATGCATTTTACAGTTGTAAGCCGTTGCGTATGTTCACGCTTGGCACGGGCGTAGAGAGCATCGGCAACAGTGCTTTTAGTGCTTGCTACAAGTTGGTTGAAGTTTACAATCTTTCTTCGCTTGTCATCGAAAGCGATTCCTATGAGAACGGCGAGATCGGCAAGTACGCTTTGGGAATTTACAGCAGTTTGGAAACGGCAAGCAAGGTCGTGACGGACGGAGACTATCTCCTGTTCGTCGACGGCGAAGGCGCAGACGAAGCGGTTTACCTGCTTGAATATAAAGGCGCGGAAGCAAATCTAATTTTGCCAAACAGTCTTCACGGGAAGAATTATGCAATTCATGCCTATGCGTTCGAGGGTTCGCAAACGCTTACAAGTATTACCGTGTCGCTTGGCGCAAGGGTAATCGGCGAGGGGGCGTTTTCAGATTGTACCAACCTTGAAAGCGTGATCATACAAGACACTGTAACGAGCATTGGAGTCGCCGCATTTTGGGGTTGTTCTGCGCTCGAGCGTGTGAGCATGGGAAACGGTGTAAAGAGTATCGGACGCAATGCGTTTTGCGACTGCGGAAATCTTACAAGCGTTATTCTTTCGGGATTTTTGGAAAGCATCGGCGATTATGCGTTTATGCGGTGTAACGCGCTCCAAAGTATCGTAATTCCCGACAGTGTAACGAGTATCGGGCAATTCGCGCTTCGGGAAGTCGGCAAGGTTTATTACATGGGCAGAACGTTAGAGGATTGGAAACAAATTGACGGCTATGGAATGTCCGGAGTTGCTCTTAATTCTTCTAAGCTGTATCTTTATGCTCCGAATGAAAAACCCTCAACAGAGGGGAATTATTGGGATTTTGCTAACGACGGTATTACGCCTGTCGAGTGGTAATAACCGACTGATAAAAAATAAAAATCTCTCCGAGTTTGCGCTCGGGGAGATTTTTTAAAATTATGCGCGCGGAGCAAAACCGCGCTTTTGCGGTAGCGGACACAATTTGCCGCACACTTGCGGCTTAGTGACTTTACATAGACGAGGTGCAGCGCTCCACCAACATAGAGAAAACAACAAAGACAGTAGCTCACGGAAATTTCTTTTTTAAAGAAATTTCGTGAACATGACAGGTATAAAAATCTCTTCACAGGTCAATAACTTCCGTGACAGAGGTGATTGAAATGAAAAAGGGAATTTTAATTGGAATTTTATTGGCGGCGATTGCGGGGCTTTGCTTTGCATTTGCGGGAACGGAACAAAAAACTACGCCGAACGACGCGTATTTGCGGGTACATATCCGCGCCAACTCAAACGGCGAAGCCGATCAAAAAGTAAAATATCTCGTGCGCGACAGAGTGGTGGAACTGCTCACGCCCACCGTTGCGGGCGCGGAGGATAAGGAAACCGCCATGTCGCTCATTCGCGGCAAGCTTGGGGAAATCTCCGCGGCGGCGGACGAGGTGTTGCGCCAAAACGGGTTTTACTACGGCGCACGCGCAAGTCTTCGGGAAGAGGAATTCCCCACCCGCGTGTACGACGAAGTGACCTTGGAAGCGGGCGTTTACGACGCGCTCATCGTAGAGCTCGGCACGGGCACGGGCGATAATTGGTGGTGTGTGGTTTATCCCCCGCTGTGCTTCACGGGCGGCAATACGAATATCGTCTACAAAAGCAAAATTTTAGAAATCATCGATAACTTTTTCCACAAAAACTAACTCCGCCCGCTTGGAACAAAATGCCGTTTTGTTATAATTCTTTCCGCGAGGCGGGTGTCTAACGCCACCAAGGGAGAGTGGCGTTTCGGTCACGCTCGCATCCCGCTCGCTTAGTTCGCCTTGCGCACACAACCCACAGGGTTGTTGTGCATAACGCAAGGCTCACCCTTCCGCAGTGGGACAGCATTTGTCGAACTCATTCGACTTATACAGGAAGGGTGAATGCGGGTGGAGTAAATCGTGCGCCCTTAAAAATCCGCCCGCAGAGTGGAAATACTTGTCTGTTAGCGCGCAGCGCGTGCAGACACGGTTTCCCTCAAATCACGGAAATTTCTTTGTGCGTCAAACAAAGAAATTTCGTGAACCTGAAATTTTAAAAAGCCGAGCATAAAGCTCGGCTTTTTAAAAATGAGAAAAAATATGGGTTTGGATGGGCTGCTATTAGGGGGTTGCGTCAAACGCAACCTTGACTATTATACACGGACAAAGGTCGGTTGTCAATACCTTTTTTTAAAAATTTCCCGTCAAAAATGAAATTTTTACAGGGGCGGGAAATCCCTTGCAAAAGCTTATTAAATCGTGTACAATAATAAAAAACTCAAACAAAGAGCGTAAGCATTCTTTGTAAAATGGGGAACGAAAAGAGTATGTTTCATATCGTATTGGTGGAACCGGAAATCCCGCAAAACACGGGCAATATCGCGCGTACCTGCGCGGTGACGGGGTGCGAATTGCATCTCGTGCGCCCGCTTGGGTTCGAGATTTCCGACAAGCAATTAAAACGCGCGGGGCTGGATTATTGGCACCTGTTAAACGTTCATATCCACGATCATCTCGACGAGTTGTTTGCGGCATACCCGAGCGCTCGCTACTTCTTTTTCACCACCAAGGCGAAACACACGTATTGCGACGTCAGCTATCGCGAGGGCGATTTTCTCGTGTTCGGCAAGGAGACGCGCGGGCTTCCCGAAGAGCTGCTTGTAAAGCACCCCGAGGAATGCGTGCGCATTCCCATGCGGGAAGAGTGCCGCTCGCTCAATCTCTCCAACTCCGTGGCGATTGCCGTGTATGAAGGGCTTCGTCAAAACGAATTCGGCGCTCTTTGCCGAGAGGGCGAACTGCATAATTTGAAATGGTGAGTTTTACGGGAGGTCGTGGTTGTAAATATGAAAAAACTGTTCAGTCGGTTTTCACTCGTCGCAATGACGATCATATTGCTGTTCGTATTATTCGTGGTTTTTTTCGCCGCGGTGGTATGGCTGCTCAATAACATTCTCATTTACTATTTTCCGCAAACGGAAATTTGGGTTAGGCTGACGTTTGCCCTGTTGGATTGGCTCATTCTCGTGCTAACGGTTATTCACGCCGCCAACCGCGACATGGTGCCCGAAACGAAAATTCCTTGGATTTTGTGCATCGTCGGGCTGAACGTGTTCGGCGTTGCGACCTATATCGTGTTTTCCAACAACCGCCCCACCAAGAAAAAGAGATTGCTGTACACCAAAATTTATCGGGAAAACGCAGGGACGAACCCGCGCGTTATTTCGGTGGAAGATGCGGAAAAGGCGCTCGGCAGTTGGAGCGGGGTAAGCGAAGCCCTGTACGCCGTAAACAGTTCCGCCGTCTTGCACGACGGCACCAAGACGGAATATTTCCCCGTCGGCGAAGAATTTGCGGAGCGGCTTCTCGGCGATTTGGAGCGCGCAGAGAAATACATTTTCATGGAGTATTTCATTATCGCCCGCGGCGAACTTTGGAGCAGAATTTTAAACGTGTTACAGCGCAAGGTGCAAGAGGGCGTGGAAGTACGTTTCATGTACGACGACATCGGTTGCATGGGCAAGGTGCATATGCGCTATCACAAGACCATGCAAAAAATGGGCATCAAATGCGTGAAGTTCAACAGGTTCGTGCCCATCGTTTCCAACATTCACAACAACCGCGACCATCGGAAAATTACCGTCATCGACGGAAAAATCGGCTATACGGGTGGGCTGAATTTAGCGGACGAATACGTGAACGTCACGCACCCGTTCGGGCATTGGAAGGATACCGCCGTGCGTTTGGAAGGTGCGGGAGTGAAAAATTTGTTGCTCATGTTTTTGGGGCTGTACGCCGTGGGAAGCAACAAGGCGGAGGACGTTACGAAATACATTCCCGAAAGCTACGAACGCTTCGAGGGCGAGGGCTACGTTCAGCCCTACGGCGACGGACCTTATCCGCTGTACGGCAGGTGCATAGGCGAGGACGTTTACATCAACGTGCTCAACAATGCAAAGCGGTATGTGGACATTATGACGCCGTACCTCATCATCGACTACCGCATGCGCGAGGCGCTCGTGCTTGCCGCCAAGCGTGGGGTGCGCGTCAGAATTTTACTGCCGCACATTCCCGATAAAAAAATCCCGTTTGCGCTCGCCCGTTCCAACTATATGGCGCTCATTCGCGGCGGGGTGGAAATCTACGAATATACGCCGGGGTTCGTGCACGCCAAAAGCTTTCTCGCCGACGACGAAACGGCGGTAGTGGGAACGATCAATCTCGATTACCGCTCTTTGCTCTTCCATTATGAGGACGCGGTGATCATGTACAAGACAAAGGCAATCGCGCAGATAAAGGCGGACATGGATAGCACGTTTGCGCTCTCCGCCCGTCAGACGCAAGCGGACGCGAAGAAAAACGTAATCAGCCGTGGGCTCTCAGAAATCGCAAAACTCTTCGCCCCGCTGTTTTAAAATTGCAGGCAGTTACAATCCTATCCGCGAGGAGGGTTTCTAACGCCACCAAGGGAGAGTGGCGTTTCGGTCACGCTCGCATCCCGCTCGCTTAGTTCGCCTTGCGCACACAACCCACAGGGTTGTTGTGCATAACGCAAGGCTCACCCTTCCGCAGTGGGACAACATTTGCCGCACACCTGCTGCTTAGTGACTTTTGATAGACGGGGGGTCAACGCTCCTGTGAGTAAGAGATAACAAAAAAGCAAGTAGCTCACGCCCCGCCGCACGTATTCGTTGTCTAAGGCGGCACGAGCGCGGAGCGCGAAGTACTTTTTTCGCAAGGCGAAAAAAGTGTGAACCTAAGGAGGTTTTGTGATTCATTCTTTAAGTGGCGGCGTACTTGCCGATAACGGAATTTATACCTTTGTCAAAGTGGAAGTAGAGAGCGCGCCGCGTTGGTATTTGGCGGGCGAATTTCGTGTAAAGGCAGGCGATAAGGTTCGCGTGCTTTTTAACGGCAAAGAGTGCGAGGGCACCGTGCTCCGCACCGAAGATTGCACACGCCAAACCGCGCCCGTGCCGTTAGGTCGCGCGGCTTGCATTTTGGGAAGCGTGCCGCAAGAGCGGTAATTTTTAAATCGATATGTCAATTTACGAAATTGTTTTGATAGGGGCGGCGCTCGCGATGGACGCGTTTGCGGTGAGCGTGGCGAACGGTATGGCGGAACCACGCATGCGTATGCGCAAGATGCTTTGCATTGCGCTCGCGTTCGGCGGCTTCCAGTTTTTCATGCCGCTCGTCGGCTACGTTTGCGGCGCGGCGTTTTCGTCTGTCGTGGAAATGATTGCGCCGTACCTCTCCTTTGCGCTCCTTGCTTTCCTTGGCGGGAAAATGATTTTCGATTATTTTTCCGAACAGCACGCCCGCAACCGTTCGGGCGCAATCAAACCGCTACTTTGTTCGCACAAAAGCGGCGGGCTTACGGCGGGCAAACTTTTGGCGCAAGCGGTCGCAACGAGTATCGACGCACTCGCGGTGGGAATAACTTTACTTGCTCAAGAGCGCACGGAGGGGCTTCCCGCGCACGTCGCCGTTTGCGCACTTATTATCGGCGCGGTCACGTTCCTGCTCTCGGGTATTGCTGTAGAGCTCGGAAAGCGTGCGGGCGCGAAGTTCACGGACGAAGCGGGACTTGCGGGCGGGCTTGTGCTTACGGCAATCGGCTTGAAGCTGCTTCTCGAAGGGATTTTGTAAAATCACAGAAGTATTTTTACGGGACGCAAACGGCTTGACTTTTTTGCCTTTTCATGGTAGAGTTTTTAAGTCGAAAGGATTTACACATGGAACTGTTTCTTTGGATCGTATTACTTGTCGTGGGACTAGCTCTCCTCGTGAAGGGGGCCGATTGGTTTGTGGACGGCAGTGCGGGGATTGCGGGCAAGTGCAAAATTCCCTCGCTCATCATCGGGCTTACGGTGGTGGCGTTCGGAACGAGCGCGCCCGAGCTTTGCGTTTCCGTCGCTTCGGCAATCGCGCATTCCACCGACCTTGCCATCGGCAACGTCGTCGGCAGTAATATTTGCAATATACTTCTCATTCTCGGCATTTCCGCAATTGTCAGCAAATTGCCCGTTACGAAAAACTCCCTCGTGCTCGATTTGCCCGTGTTGCTCGTTTCCAGCGCGCTCCTTGTGGGACTTGGCGTTTGGGGTCAGTCGTTGCAGTGGTGGGACGGGCTTATCCTGCTCGCGGTGTTTGGCGGGTATATGGCATTCCTGCTTGTAAACGCAAAAAAAGAGCTTCGCGCGCAAGCGGCGCTTCCTCCTGTCGAAACGCAGGAAGAGAAAGACCCACCCAAGGGCAAGATAGGCGTTTGGTACGCGCGCATGTGCGAAAAAACTTGGTTCTTAATTGTGCTCACCTTGGTAGGGCTCGGCATGGTCGTCGGGGGCGGTACGTTGCTCGTGAACGGAGCGAAATATATCGCAAGTTATTTCGGCATGCCGGAACGTATCATCGGGCTTACCGTGGTCGCAATCGGAACTTCTCTTCCCGAACTTGTCACGTCCGTCGTCGCCGCGCACAAAGGGGAGACGGATATTGCGGTCGGCAATATCATTGGGAGCAACATCTTTAATATCTTGTTGATTGCGGGTATTTCTTCGCTCGTGTACCCGTTGCCCTTCGTCATCGAAAAGAATATGATAGATGCGCTCGTCGCGCTCGCCGCCGTGGTACTGTTGTACGGCTTTGCACTTTTCAAGGGGCACAAGCTCGGGCGCGTTGCGGGCATCACAATGTTAGTGTGCTTCGTAGGTTATTACATCTATCTTTTCTTGGTATAATCGAGCTACCGTCACTTTGAACATCGTGTGAGGTTATTTTGAAACACTTATTTTCTTGTTTAAAAACCTATAAAAAAGAGGCGATTTTGGCGCCTCTTTTCAAACTGTTCGAAGCGTGCATGGAGCTCATCGTGCCCCTCGTGGTGGCGGTTATTGTCAACAAGGGCATTAACGGCGCGGATAAAAGTTATATTTACTACGGCTGTCTCATTCTTGTCGGCTTCGGCGTGCTCGGGCTTGCCTTTTCGCTTACGGCGCAGTACTTCGCGGCGCGGGCGGCGGTGGGCACTTCCGCGGAACTGAGGAGCCGACTTTTCCGCAAGCTTCAATCTTTCTCCTATTCGCAAATCGACAAGACGGGCACCTCCGCCATGATCACGCGCATGACGAGCGACGTCAACCAAGTGCAAACGGGCGTAAACATGACGCTCCGTCTGTTGCTCCGCTCGCCCATCATCGTGTTCGGCGCAACGGCAATGGCGTTCGTAAAGGACGTGCAAACGGCGCTCGTGTTCGTCGCCGTGTTGCCCCTGCTTGTTGCGGTGATTATCGCGGTCATGGCGGCGGGCATTCCGCTGTATAAAAAAGTGCAGAGCAAGCTCGACAGAGTGTACGCTTCCACCCGCGAAAACTTAACGGGCGTACGCGTTATCCGTGCGTTTTGCAAGGAGCAATCGGAAGTTTCGGAGTTCGACGTTCGCAACCGCGAGCTGTGCAAAAAACAGCAAAAATCGGGTTTTGTTTCCGCTCTCATGAATCCCGTCACCTACGTGCTTGTAAACGTTGCGGTCATCGCGCTTGTGTTCGTGGGCGCGCTCCGCGTGGACGGCGGGGCGATCGAGCAGGGCGACGTCATCGCGTTATACAGCTATCTCTCCATTATTTTGGTGGAGCTCATTAAACTCGCAAATTACGTGTTTACCGTTACCAAAGCCGTTTCCTGTCAGAAGCGGCTCGCCGAGGTTTTAAACGACGAGGGCGAACCGTCCGTCACGACGGAGGACGATAAGCCCGTGGGTGATAGCGCGGTACTTTTCGACGGTGTGAGCTTCACCTATGCAGGCGGCGGCGCGCCCGCCCTGTCGGATATTTCTTTTGCCGTAAAACAGGGCGAAACGGTGGGCGTACTCGGCGGCACGGGCTCGGGCAAGAGCACGCTCGTGCAACTCATTCCCCGCTTTTACGAGGCAAGCGTTGGCGACGTCCGCGTAAACGGCGTAAAGGTGGGCGCGATGCCTGCGGAAACGCTTCGGGAGCGGGTGGCAATCGTCCCTCAGCGCGCCGTGCTCTTCCAAGGCACTATTCGTTCCAACCTCCTGTGGGGGGCGGGAAATGCAAGCGAAGAGGATTTGCTTTTCGCACTCAAAATCGCACAGGCGGAGGACGTTGCGGAGGCGAAAGGCGGCTTAGACGGCGAAATTGCGCAAGAGGGGAAAAACCTCTCGGGCGGTCAGCGGCAACGGCTCACCATTGCCCGCGCGCTCGTGCGCAAGCCTGAAATACTAATCTTAGACGATTCGTCGTCCGCACTCGATTACGCGACGGACGCAAAGCTTCGCGCCGCGCTTAAAACGGTGGGCTGTACCGTGTTCATCGTTTCTCAACGCGCTTCGTCCGTTCGCCACGCCGATAAAATTATCGTGCTCGACGACGGCAAGGCGGTGGGCATCGGCACGCATGAGGAGCTGCTCTCTTCCTGCTCCGTGTATCAAGAAATTTTCAATTCGCAGGAGCGGCGGGAAGAAAAAGGAGGTGTGGACGATGAAGAATAAGCAACCTTCTTCGGGAACGTTCAAAGGCATTCTCCGTTATTTAAAACCGTACATGCCCCTGCTTATCTGCACGATTTTGCTTGCGCTCTGCACGGTTGCGGGACAGCTTGCCGTGCCCTATTTTGTGGGCGAAGCAATCGACTTAATCAAGGGCGCGGGAGACGTCGACTACACCAAACTTTACGACCTGTTTATCGTGATTGCCGTGTGCATCGGGGCGGCGGCGTTCGGGCAGTGGGGCATGAGTTTGTGCAACAATCACATTGCCTACAAGGTGCTTGCCGACGTCCGCAGAGACGCTTTCCGCAAACTGCAAAAGCTTCCGCTTTCTTACCTCGATACCCGCGCCTACGGCGACATTTCGGGTGTTATCGTAAGCGATGCGGAACAGTTTGCCGACGGGCTACTGCTCGGCTTCACGCAGCTCTTTACGGGGCTTTCCACCATTGGGGGCGTGCTCGCTATCATGCTCGTCATGCGTTGGGAAATCGCGCTCGTCGTGTTTGTCATCACGCCGCTGTCGCTGTTCTGTTCGCGCTTTATCGCAAAGCGCACATATACTATGTTCAAGAAGCAGTCGGAAGTGCGCGCCGAACAGACCGCGTTCATCGACGAGATGATCGGCAATTTGAAAGTGGTAAAGGCGTACACGCACGAGGACGAGAACGAGGAGACGTTCGACGAAATCAACGGTCGCATGAAAAAATGCTCTTTGCGCGCGGTGTTCTTTTCGTCTACCACCAACCCCGTTACGCGGTTCGTCAACTCCGTCGTCTACGCGGCGGTTGCGCTGTCGGGCGCGCTGTTCGCTATCGCCAACCCGCTCACGTTTACCGTGGGAAATTTGACCACCTTCCTGTCCTATTCCAACCAATACACTAAGCCCTTTAACGAGATATCCGAAGTGATTACCGAGTTCCAAAACTCGCTCGCTTGCGCGGCGCGTATCTTCGCGCTTTTGCACGAGGAGGAAGAGGTGGCGGACGGAACGGAAACGCTCGGCACCGCCGAGGGTAGAGTGACGTTAACGGACGTCGCGTTCTCCTACGATAAGGAGCGCGAGCTCATTCGCGACTTGAACGTAGAAGCTCCCGCGGGCAAGCGCGTTGCTATCGTCGGCCCTACGGGTTGCGGAAAAACCACGCTCATCAATTTGCTCATGCGCTTCTACGACGTAGACGAGGGGAGCGTGTGCGTAGATGGGAAGGACGTACGCAAACTCTCCCGCGCATCGTTGCGTAAAAACTACGGCATGGTGTTGCAGGAAACATGGCTGAAAGCGGCTACCGTGCGGGAAAACCTGTGCATGGGTCGCCCCGATTGCACGGAAGAGGAAATGATAGCGGCGGCAAAAGCGGCGCACGCGCATTCGTTTATCACGCGTTTACCCAAGGGTTACGATACGGTGATCGGAAGCGAGGGCAGCCTGTCGCAAGGGCAACGCCAGCTCCTGTGTATCGCCCGCATTATGCTCTGCCGCCCGCCCATGCTCATCTTGGACGAAGCGACGAGCAATATCGATACGCGCACCGAACACAAGGTGCAGGACGCGTTCGCGCGCCTCATGCAGGGCAGGACTTGTTTCGTCGTCGCACACCGCTTGTCCACCATTCAAACGGCGGACACCATCCTTGTCATGAAGGCGGGCAAAATTATAGAACAGGGCACGCATAAAGAACTTCTCGAAAAGGGCGGCTTCTATCGAGATCTCTACGAGGCGCAATTTGCCGAGTGATATTCACGAAATTTTCTTGCAAGCAAGAAAATTTCGTGAGCTACTAACCTTGTTGTTTTCTCTTTGTCAGTGGAGCACTGCACACGACTATCTTCCGTCACTAAGCCTCAGGTATGTGGCAAATTGTGTCGCGCAGCGGAGGGCAACCCTCCTCGCACAAGTAATTGTAACGAAGAGACTTAAATAAAAAGACCATGAAAAAAAGCAAAAACAAAATTACCGTAAAACTCAATTATGGGCTACAAATCGTGCTCGTCGGCGGGCTGACGGGGTTATCCGTCGGGCTTGTTGCCACGCTGTACGCCGCGCTCGATAATCTCATAGAGGAATTTACGCACGGGGACTACGGTTACGGCTTCTTCCGCAACAACCCCGCGTTTATCCCGTTGCTCTTTTTGGCGCTCGCTGCAGGGGGAATCGTCATCGGCGGAGTTCTCCGCTTTCTTCCCATGATTCGCGGCAACGGCATTCCCTTAACGGAAGGGGCGGCGCGCGGCGTCGTTCGTTACAAGTGGTACCAAATACTTCCCGCCATGTTCGCGTCCTCTCTCTTCTGCGTTTTCATGGGGCTTGCGTCGGGTGGCGAAGGTCCGAGCGTCGCCATGGGCGGCGCATGCGGGTACGGGGTAAGCAACGCGTTAAAGCGCAACGCAACCGTGCGCCGCTATCAAATTACGGGCGGAGCTTGCGCGGGGCTTGCGGTCGCGTCCAACGCACCGCTCACGGGTATGGCGTTCGCCTTTGAGGAAGCGCACAAACGCTTCACGCCCGAGGTGTTCACCTGCGCCTTTTCGTCGGTCATCATTGCGCTTATTACGCGCAACCTGCTTGCTCCCTTTTTGGGGCTGAGCACGGGCGCGGCATTCTCCACCTTTGTATTTAACGCGAATGCGAACGATCCGCTTTTTTACTTATACGCATTCGCCGCCGCAGTCGTCTGTTCATTGGCGGCGGTCGGCTTTTACTATCTGTTGGTTCTCTTCAAGCGTCTGTTTAAAAAATTCACCCTTTGGAAAGGGATGGGCAAAATGACGGTACCGTTCCTGCTCGCGGGCGTGTTCGGGCTGATCACCGGCGGGGCAATCGGCGGCGGGCACGAATTTATCGATTCGCTCGGGAGCGCGTCCGAGGGCGTGGAACGCGTGTTCTCTTCGCCGCTTTGGGCAACGCTTCTCATTATCATCGTTTTACGGCTTATCGCGACTGCCGTCAACGCGGGCGCGGAACTGCCTTGCGGGATATTTGTTCCCATGATTGCAGTCGGCGCAGGTATCGGCGCACTCATGAGCGAGCTGTTCGTGGTCATGGGTATGGACGTCGCTTACCGCGATACGCTCGTGGTCATTTGCATGGCGGTCTTCTTCACCGCGGCGGTGAAAGCGCCCATCACGGGCATTGTCATGACGATGGAGCTCACTTGGAGCTTTACATATTTGCTCCCCGCCATCATCGGGGTTGCGGTGGGCTACGTGCTCGGCGGCATTTTCCATACCAAACCTCTGTACGACATGCTGCTTGACGATATGCTCGAAGAGAGCGAGGAGACGGCGGTGCGCCACAGCGTTTGCGTTCGTCTGCGCGTCAAGGCGGGCAGTCTTGCCAAGGAGCGCGCGGTGCGCGACGTGTTGTGGCCTGCGGGCGCACGCATTACCGTGTTAGAGCACTTGGGCAAGAACACCGTGCCCGACGGAAACAGCGTTCTCATGGAAGGGGACATTCTCACCGTGACGGGCGAAACAGCGGACGAAGAGGACTTCCTGAGTCTCCTCGTTACCGCCGTGGGCGAGCTCGTGGAAGAGGAGAAAGAACAGCCGCAAGAAGAGCACGCCGAGGCGCAAGAACCGCAATAAAAAATACCGCGCATCAAGCGCGGTAAGTGTTGCCGTCGAAGCCGAGGCTGATAAGAATTGCGCGGTTCACGCGGGACATGGTAGAAGGCGGCAGCTCGCCGATGCGGGACATCAGCCGCTTTTTGTCTATCGTTCGGATTTGCTCCAACAGAATTACGCTGTCTTTCGCAAGCCCGAACGCCTGCGGCAATTCGATGTGCGTGGGGAGCTTCGCCTTGTGGATCTTACTCGTCACGGCGGCGGCAATCACGGTGGGGGAATATTTATTTCCCGTGTCGTTTTGTACAACCAGAACGGGGCGTACGCCGCCCTGTTCGCTTCCCACTACGGGGGAAAGATCCGCATAATATAATTCACCGCGTTTTACAACCATAACGATATCCTCTTTTGTGAGCAGTCCTCCGCTATCAGTTTATGTAACGGGGACTTTTTTTGCTCACCGTATGCTGAGTATATCCAAACGGAGAAGATATTATACGATTGCAATGCGTGACAAACGCAAAAAAAGCGTGTATAATGGTACTATGGAACAAAGACAGACAAAGCGGGGGCAAATCGCAAGCGCCGTGGGAATTGCGCTCAACGCCGCGCTCGCCGCGCTCAAAATTACATTCGGGCTTTTGTTCGGGCTTGTATCCCTTCTTGCGGACGGCGTGAACAATTTAAGCGATTGCGGAAGCGGAACGGTGTCGCTCGTGTCCCTGCGCATCAGCAACAAGCCCGCCGATAAGGAACACCCCTACGGGCATCAGCGTGCGGAATACGTCGCTTCCATGCTCATCGGTTTTTTCGTGCTGCTGCTTGCCGTGGAGCTGCTTCGCGAATCCATTGAAAAGATGATTGCGGGCGCGCTCCCCGAGGCATTTTGGGGAATTTACGTATTGCTCGGCGTTTCGGTGTGCGTTAAAGCGTTTATGTTTTTCCTCTACCGCTATGCGGCGAAGAGGGAGGGCGCGGACACGTTGCGCGCGGCGGCGATGGACAGCCTGTGCGACTGTATCGCAACGCTTGCCGTCGTCGCAGGGCTATTGATTGCCCGTTTCGGTAACGTTGCCGCGGACGGCTATGCAGGACTTGCAGTCGCCATTTTCATCGTATGGCAGGGCGTTCAAATCGTGCGGGAGGCGAGCTCCAAGCTGTTGGGGCAGGCGCCCGATCCCGCCG
>CAMWUS010000016.1 GCA_947177495.1 uncultured Clostridia bacterium | reverse complement strand
CCCGTATACATTACCGAAGATATGGTGGGCTGCAAGCTCGGCGAGTTCGCTCCCACGAGAACGTGCAAGGGACACACGGCGAAAACGCCGTCGCCCGGAAAGAAATAATAAGGAGAAGCGGACATGGCAGGTAATATGAAGAAAAAGACCGAACGGGTTGCCGAGCTCAAAGAGAAGCGCCCCTATGCGGTTGCAAAGTATATCAGAGTTTCTCCCTATAAGGTACGCACCGTTTTGGCGCTGATTCGCGGGAAGAGCGTGCGCGAGGCGCAGGCAATCCTCGAAAACTGCACGAACGGCGGCGCGGAGCCCACGCGCAAGGTGCTCATGAGCGCGGTTGCGAACGCAGAGCACAATCAGGGCATGGACAGAGGAGATTTGTACGTGGCGGAGTGCTTCGCAAACGGCGGCACGATGCTCAAGAGAATGCAGCCCGTCAGCAAAGGCAGAGGGCATGCGATCCTCAAAAGAACGAGCCACATCACGGTGATACTTGACGTAAAGTCGGCGGAGGGACAGATATAATATGGGACAAAAAGTAAATCCCCACGGATTGAGAGTCGGCGTTATTAAAGGTTGGGATACGCAGTGGTATGCCGATAAAAAGGATTTTGCGGCGTATCTGAAAGAGGATAACGAAATCCGTACTTTCATCAAGAAGAAGTATTATGCGGCTGCGATTTCCAAGATTCTCATCGAGAGATCGGCAGGCAAAATTATCGTAAGCGTATTTACGGGTCGCCCCGGTGTTCTCATCGGGAAAGCGGGCGCCGAAATCGAGGTCATCAAGAAAGACCTTGCCAAGCTCACGAAGGGCAAGCCCGTCAGCATCAACGTAACGGAAGTGCGCAAACCCGACGCGGACGCACAGCTTGTTGCGGAGAGCGTTGCGGCTCAGCTCGAAAAGCGTATGTCTTTCCGTCGCGCTATGAAGCAGGCAATCGGCAAGACCATGCGTGCGGGCGTAAAGGGCGTGAAGATGCAAGTCAGCGGACGTTTGGACGGTCGTGAAATCGCGGGCAGCGAGCACTACCACGAGGGAAGTATTCCTCTTCAAACGCTTCGTGCCGATATCGAATACGGCTTTGCAGAGGCGCACACGACCTTCGGTATGATCGGCGTGAAATGCTGGATCTACAAGGGCGAAGTCCTCAAAGGCGTGAAGAAGGCGTAAGGAGGCAGAGAATGTTAATTCCGAAGAGAGTAAAGAGAAGAAAGCAGCACCGCGGTACGCTGAAAGGTTCTGCTCAAAAGGGCAACAAGGTTGCATACGGTGAATACGGTCTCGTCGCGGAAGAAGCGGCGTGGATCAAATCCAACCAAATAGAAGCGGCACGTATCGCTATGACCCGTTTCATCAAGCGTGGCGGACAGGTGTGGATCGACATCTTCCCCCACAAGCCTATCACCCGTCACCCCGCCGAAGCGCGTATGGGTTCCGGTAAAGGTTCGGTAGAATTCTGGGTTGCGGTCGTAAAACCGGGCAGAGTCATGTTCGAAATGGCAGGCGTTCCCGAGGAAACGGCGCGCGAGGCAATGCGGCTTGCGGCGAACAAGCTCCCCGTAAAATGCAAGTTCGTAAAACGGGAAGCCGAAAAAACGACAGAAGGCGGTGAAGGCTGATGAAAGCGAATGAATTTCACAACATGACCGACGTAGAACTCGATAAGAAGCTCAAAGATTTAAAGAGCGAGCTGTTCAATCTGAGATTCCGCCACGCATCCGGGCAGCTTGAAAATCCCTTGTCTATCAGAACGTGCAAGCGGGATATCGCGAAAGTGAATACGGAAATCCGCGCCCGTCAGGCAAAGGCGTAAGGAGGAGCGACATGGAAAGAAATCTTAGAAAAGAGAGAGTCGGCATCGTAGTATCCGACAAAATGGACAAAACGGTGGTCGTTGCAGTGACCGATAAGAGCAAGCACCCCGTTTATAAAAAGACAATAACCCGTACGAGACGGTTTAAGGCGCACGACGAAGCGAACGAATGCGGAGTCGGAGACAAGGTTCGCATTGTTGAGACGAGAAAGCTCAGCAAAGATAAGAACTGGAGAGTTGCCGAGATCGTCGAGAAGGCGAAGTAATGCGGGAGGAGAGATGATATGATACAACCTCAGACAAGACTTAAAGCGGCGGACAACTCGGGCGCGAAAGAGCTCATGTGCATCCGCGTGCTCGGCGGTTCTTTCCGCAGAAGCGGCAACATCGGCGACGTAATCGTTGCGTCCGTGAAAACCGCAACCCCCGGCGGCTCCGTGAAAAAGGGTGACGTCGTAAAGGCAGTCATCGTAAGAAGCGCGAAGGGTATCCGCCGTTCGGACGGAAGCTATATCCGTTTCGACGACAACGCGGCGGTCATTATCGACAGCCAGAAACAACCCAAAGGCACCCGTATTTTTGGACCCATTGCGAGAGAGCTGAGAGAGAAGGATTACATGAGAATCATCTCCCTTGCTCCCGAGGTACTGTAAGGAGGCACGGTCATGAACGTAAAAGTAAACGATAACGTGCTCGTCATTACGGGCAAATACAAGGGCAAGCAGGGTAAAGTGCTCGCTACCGATCCCAAAGCGGAAACGGTTATCGTCGAGGGCGTGAACATCGTTCACAAACACGAGAAAGCGAGAAAGGCGAACGAAACGAGCAGAATCGTTACCGAAGAAGGTCCCATCCACGTAAGCAACGTAGAAGTTGTTTGCGACAAGTGCGGCAAGGCGACGAGAATCGGGCACGTCGTTGCAGAGAACGGCAAGAAAGCGCGCGTCTGCAAGAAGTGCGGCGCGGTGCTCGACAAGGCGTTCGTGAAGAAGTCTAAGGCGAAGCAGGTCGAGGAGACCGAGGCGCCTAAGAAGAGAGAGAGAAAGCGCAGCAAGAAGGCGGAAGAGGCAACTACGTCCGCCGAGGAAACCAAGGAATAATCGGGCGGAGGATAAATAGTTATGGCAGAAAAGAAGACTGCGGCTAAGACCGCTGCAAAAACGAATATTTCCGCAGAGCCGAACAGATTGAAGGCGCAGTACGACAAAGAAGTCGTGCCCTTCCTCATGAAGAAATTCGGTTACAAGTCGGTTATGCAGGTTCCCAAAATCGATAAAATCGTTATCAACACCGGTTTGGGCGACATCAAGGACAATCAAAAGTCCATGCAAATCATCGAGAACGAGCTCAAACAAATCACGGGTCAGAAGCCCATTTACCGCAAGGCGACGAAATCGGTTGCAAACTTCAAATTGCGTGAGGGAATGAACATCGGTTTGAAAGTTACCCTCCGCGGCAAGAGAATGTACGATTTCTTAGATAAGCTCGTGTCCATCGCGCTTCCGCGCGTACGCGACTTCCGCGGTGTTTCCGATAAGGCGTTCGACGGCAGAGGAAACTATTCGCTGGGCTTGAAGGAACAGCTGATCTTCCCCGAAATCACCTACGATCAGGTAGAAAAGATTCGCGGTATGGACGTTTGCATCGTAACCACGGCGCAGACGGACGAGGAAGCAAGAGAGCTTTTGAGGGCGCTCGGAATGCCCTTCAAGCGGTAAGGAGAGAACCATGGCAAAAAAGTCAATGATCAATAAACAGCAAAAGACGCCCAAGTTTTCCACGCGGGCATACACCCGTTGCTCCATTTGCGGTCGTCCGCACGCGGTGCTCAGGAAGTACGGCATCTGCCGTATCTGCTTCAGGAACCTTGCCTACAAGGGTCAGATTCCCGGCGTCAAAAAATCGAGCTGGTAAGGAGGCAATACGATGACAGATCCTATCGCAGATATGCTCACAAGAATCAGAAACGCACTTACCGTAAAGAAAGAAACGGTGGAGATTCCCGCTTCCAACATGAAGAGAGAAATCGCCCGTATCCTTCTTGCGGAGGGCTATGTGAAAAACGTGCAGGAAGTTGAGGACGGCTACAACGGTAAGCTCGTCGTCACGCTGAAATATACCGACACGCATCAGTCGGTCATCAGCGGTTTGGAGCGCGTTTCCAAGCCCGGTCTTCGTTCGTACAGCGGTGCAAAAACCATGCCCAAGGTTCTCGGCGGCTTCGGCATTGCAATCGTTTCCACGAACAAGGGTATTATGACGGATAAGCAGGCAAAGGCTCAGAACGTGGGCGGCGAAGTGCTCTGCTATATCTATTAAGGAGGGAACGTATGTCGAGAATCGGTAAATTGAGTATCGCTATTCCCGCAGGCGTTACCGTAGAGTTCGCAAACGGTGTTGTTACCGTTAAGGGCGCGAAGGGCGAGTTGAAACGTCAAATCGTATCCAGCGCCATTGACGTGACCAACGCGGACGGACACGTACACGTCGTCGCAAAGGACGAGAGCAAAGAAACCAACGCGCTCCACGGCTTGTACCGCGCTTTGATTGCGGATATGGTCAAGGGCGTTTCCGAGGGTTACACCAAGGCTTTGGAAATTAAGGGCGTCGGTTGGAAGGCGGCTATGCAGGGCAACAAGCTTGTCCTCAACGTAGGCTTCTCCCATCCCGTGGAATTCGTTCAGCCCGCAGGCATCAAAATCGAGTGCCCCTCGCAGACGGACGTCGTCGTGTCGGGTATCGATAAGGTGTTGGTAGGACAAGTCGCGGCGGACCTTCGTGCAATCCGCGTGCCCGAGCCTTATCACGGATACGGTATCCGTTACAAGGGCGAGCACATCGAACACAAGGAAGGTAAGACTTCCGGTAAGGGCAAGAAGTAAAGGAGGGTGAATGTATGATAACGAAACAAGATAAAAATTCGCTCAGACAGCGCCGTCACGCCCGTGTGAGAAAGCAAGTTCACGGAACGGCGGAAACGCCCCGTTTGAACGTTTATCGTAGCCTGAACCACATCTACGTGCAGGTTATCGACGACGTGAAGGGTGTTACGATCGCTTCCGCGTCTACTATGGAAAAAGCGATTAAAGCAGAAATCGCAGGCAAGACCAAGACGGAGGCGGCAAAAGTCGTCGGCGTCAAGGCAGGCGAGCGCGCCAAGGAAAAGGGAGTCAAGGCGGTCGTGTTCGATCGCGGCGGTTACCTTTACACGGGGCGTGTGAAAGCGGTTGCAGACGGCGCACGCGACGCCGGTCTGAAATTCTGATAGGAGATAAGAGATGGCAAGAGAAAACAGACCTCAGAGAAGGCAAGAAGAAAACGACGGCCTCATCAAAAAGACTATTGGTATCAACCGCGTCAGCAAAACGGTGAAGGGCGGTAAGAACATGCGCTTTGCGGCGCTCGTAGTCGTCGGCGACGGCAACGGCAAAGTCGGTTACGGTCAGGGCAAGTCCAAGGAAGTGCCCGAGGCGATCGAGAAGGCAACGCAAGCTGCTAAGAAGAACATGATCACCGTTCCCATCGTGAACACGACGATTCCCCACGAAGTGCTCGGGAAATTCGGCAAGGGTGCAGTGCTTATGCTTCCCGCCGAAGTAGGTACCGGCGTTATCGCGGGCGGTCCCGTTCGTGCGGTCATGGAAGCGGCGGGCGTCAAGAATATCAGAACCAAATCTCACGGCACGCAGAATGCGGGCAACTGCATTAAGGCGACGATTGCGGGGCTTTCCGAACTCAAAACGGTTGAGGAAGTCGCTGCTCTTCGCGGAAAGTCCGTGGAAGAAATCGTAGGCTGAGGAGGACGGTATGGCTAAGAAAGTTGAAAAGAACGCCAATATGGTTCAAGTTACGCTTGTAAAGAGCACGATCGGCGAAATCCAATCGGTGAAAGATACGGTTGCGGCGCTCGGGCTGAAAAAAATCCGTTCGACAAAGACGTTTGCGGACACGCCTTGCTTGCAGGGTCAACTCAAAAAGGTCGCGCACCTCGTCAAGGTCGAGAACGTTTAAGGAGATTGGCATGAGAGTAGATACGTTGGCTCCCGCAGAGGGAGCAAGAACCTCCGCAAAACGGCTTGGACGCGGAATCGGTTCCGGGCTCGGGAAAACGAGCGGTAAAGGTCATAAAGGTCAGTGGGCGCGTTCGGGCGGCGGTGTAAGACCGGGTTTCGAAGGCGGACAAATGCCGCTTGCAAGAAGAATTCCCAAGCGCGGCTTCAACAATCATTTCCGTAAGGAATACGTGATCGTTAACCTTTCCGACCTTGCGTCCCTTCCCGCGAATACCGTCGTAGACTACGGCTACGTATTCGAGAACGGACTTGCGAAGGAAGTGAAAAATAACGCCGGGCTGAAAGTGCTCGGAAACGGGGAGCTCAAAGTGAAGCTCACCGTAAAGGCTGCGAAGTTCTCCGCATCCGCTAAGGAAGCGATTGAAAAGGCAGGCGGTACGGCTGAAATCGTTGAATAACGATAAAGTCTACCGAAAAGGAGTCACGCTATGTTAGAAACGTTGAAAAACGCTTTTCGGAATAAGGAAATCAGAAAGAAGATTTTGATGACCGTGTTGTTGCTCGTCGTCTTCCGGTTGGGGTGCTATATCCCCGTTCCCGGTCTCGACAGAACGCTGTTCAGCGATGCAATCACGGACAACGATTTCTTAAACCTGATGAGCGGTATTACGGGAAGCGCGCTTCAAAACGGTACGCTCTTTGCGCTCGGTATCGGACCGTATATTAACGCGTCCATTATCATTCAGCTCCTCACCGTGGGTATCCCCGCGTTGGAGCGTTTGAGTAAAGAGGGCGAAGAGGGCAGAAAGAAAATTACCAACATCACGCGCTTGGTCACGATTATTCTTGCCGTCATTCAGTCGGTCGGTATCATCGTGCTGTTCGGGAACAATGAAGGTGCTATCCGCTCCGACTTGTTCTTCGGGCATACTTGGCTTGCGGGCATCTATATGACGATCGTCTACACGGCGGGGTCCTGCCTCGTTATGTGGATTGGCGAGCGCATCACCGACTACGGCGTAGGCAACGGCATTTCGCTCATCATCTTCGTGGGTATCCTCTCCACGGCGGGCACCACCATTCTCAATAAGATTATCGATATGGGAAAGGGTACGCTCGGCGTCGGCGACGGTCTCTTGGAGCTTGGGCTGTTCGTGCTTATCTCCGCGGTGTTGTTCTTCCTCATCGTATTCGTCGATTTGGCGGAACGTAAAATTCCCGTCAACTATGCGAAGCAGGTGCGCGGAACCAAGATGTACGGCGGTCAGTCCTCCGTCATTCCCATGAAGATAACGGGAAGCGGCGTTATGCCTCTCATCTTCTCGTTCGCAATCATCTCCCTTCCTTCCATGATCATGAGCCTTGTGCCCGCATGGAAATCGGGTTTGGAATGGTGGTCGGCGCACTTCTCCAACGGTACCCCTTGGTACATCATCGTTCTTTGCGTGCTCATCTTCGTGTTCTCGTTCTTCTATGCTCAAATCGAGTTCAATCCGGAAGACGTGAGCAAGAGCATTCAGCAGAACGGCGGTTTCATTCAAGGTATCCGTCCCGGAAAGCCTACCGCGCAGTACCTCAGCAAAATTCATAAACGCATTACGCTGTTCGGTGCGATTTTCTTAACGTTCATCGCGTTCGTTCCGTCCATTGCGTTTAGCTGGGCAAGCTTCGACCTCGTAAACGTATTCTCTACGACGGGTATCCTCATCGTAGTATCCGTTGCGTTGGAATTCGATAAGCAGTTGCAGTCCCAGATTATGATGAAGAACTACAAGGGGTTCTTAAAGTAATTTCATCTCGAAATACGGTGTTGCACTTGCGTTTCCCCTCGGTCACGTACGTCTGTGTACGCTCCCGTCGGGAAAGCCGCATGCGCCTTGTCTTTCGAGCGAACTTATTTAAGAACTTCGCTTTGAATTAACAGAAAGGGGAATTCCGCATGAATTTGATTTTACTTGGTGCGCCCGGCGCAGGCAAGGGCACGCAAGCAACCAAGATTGCCGATCGTTACGGTCTCGTTCATATCTCTACGGGCGACATCTTCCGTGCAAACATTAAAAACGGAACGAAAATCGGCTTGCTTGCCAAATCGTATACCGATAAGGGCGAGCTTGTTCCCGACGAGGTAACGTGCGAAATCGTGCGCGACCGTCTCACTTGGGATGATTGCAAAAAGGGATATTTGCTCGACGGTTTCCCCCGCAACCTCTATCAGGCGGGCGAGCTCGATAAATTCGCTCATATCGACGGGGTTGTGAATATCAATATCGATTTCAAACTTCTCATGGACCGCCTTTGCGGACGGAGAGTTTGCAAAGAGTGCGGAGAGAGCTACCACGTTTCCACGTTGAACGGCGCAACTGCATGCTCCCGCTGCGGCGGCGAGCTTTACCAGCGCAAGGACGACAATCCCGAAACGGTTGGAAGCCGCCTCAAAGTATACACCGAGCAAACGGCGCCCCTCATCGACTATTACACGAAGAAGGGCATCATCCTCAACTTTACGGGTTCCGAGGCTCCCGCTGAGGTGCTGTTCGAGGAAATCAAAGCCACGCTCGACAAGCTCTGCAAGTAATATGATTTTCACCAAAACAGAGCAAGAAATCGAACTCTTACGCGAGCCGTGCAAGATTGTGCGCGACTGTTTAAACTTCGTGGGCGACCGCATTCGTGCGGGAATGACGACGAAGGAAGTGGATGAGCTCGTCTACAATTTCATAACGGCGAGCGGCGCCGAACCGAGCTGTCTCGGCTATTGCGGCTATCCCGCGTCCGCGTGCGTCTCCGTTAACGAGGTGGTGGTGCACGGGATTCCTTCGGAAAGAGTCATCGAGGAAGGGGACATCGTCAGCGTCGACTTGTGCGCCTATAAGAACGGGTTCCACGGTGACGGCGCGAGAACGTTCTGTATCGGCGAAGTTTCCGAAGAAAAGAAAAAGCTCGTCCGCGTTACGGAAGAGTGTTTCTACAAAGGAATCGAAGGTTTAAAGGCGGGCACGCCGCTCTACGACATCGGGTACCGCGTTCAGCAATATGCGGAAGCAAACGGGTTTTCCGTCGTGCGGGCATATACGGGGCACGGAATCGGCAGAGAGATGCACGAAGATCCGAGCGTTCCCAACTTCGGGCGCAAGGGCACGGGCGTACGGCTTGCCGAAAATACCGTCATCTGCGTAGAGCCGATGATTGCCGCAGGCGGATTCCGCGTGAAGGTATTGCCGGACGGTTGGACGGCGGTCACTTCGGACGGGAAATGCGCGGCGCATTACGAGAACACCCTTGTCGTTCGCAAGGACGGCGTGGAAATACTCACCTTGTAAGGAAATTGTGGAGGAGATATGTCCAAAGACGACGTAATCGAAGCGGAAGGCAAAGTTATCGAAGCCCTTCCCAATGCAACGTTTAAAGTAAAGCTTTCCAACGGTCACGTGATTACCGCGTACATTTCGGGGAAGCTGAGAATGAATTATATCCGCATCATCGAAGGCGATTCGGTGAAGCTGGAAATGAGCCCTTACGATTTAAGCAAAGGCAGAATTACTTGGCGCAGCAAGTCGTAATTAGAGCAAGTACAAATACAGATTAAAGTTTTAGGAGCGTAATTTTATGAAAGTTCGTCCTTCCGTGAAGCCGATGTGCGATAAGTGCAAGGTCATTAAAAGAAACGGGAAAGTAATGGTTATTTGTTCGAAAGACAAGAGCCATAAGCAAAGACAGGGTTAAAATCGTTGACAACGCGTAATTTTTATGCTATAATATTTTCCGCGCTTTTATGAAAAAAGCGTGAAAATATGAGTTGCAAGCTGATTTCCGCAAGAAAATTTGCGGGATATCGGCTTACTTTGCGCGTTTAAGTACGAAAATCACACGGTTCCGAACGGAAATATTTTCCACTGTTTCCCTCGGAAACGGACTATATATAACAAAAAAAATATTTACCGAATAACACGGAGGTTAAAGGTTCATGGCACGTATTGCCGGTGTGGATTTACCGAGAGAAAAGCGGGTTGAGATCGGTCTCACCTACATCTACGGAATCGGTCTTACCACGTCCAAAAAAATTCTTGCCGCAACGGGCATCAATCCCGATACGAGAGTTAAGGATTTGGACGAGAACGACGTTTCCAAATTGAGAGAATATATCGACCACCACTATACCGTGGAGGGCGAGCTTCGCGGGGCGGTCAGCCTCAACATCAAGCGTCTGATGGAAATCGGATGCTATCGTGGCGTACGTCACAGAAAGGGGCTTCCCGTTCGCGGACAGAGCACGAAGCGTAACGCGAGAACGAGAAAGGGTCCCCGTCGCACGGTGGCGAACAAGAAGAAGTAAGGAGTAACGGATTATGGCTGAAAAGAAAAAAACAGTTGCTACGCGTAAGCGCAGAGAGCTGAAAAAGGTTGACAGAGGACAAGTCCATATTCAGTCCACCTTCAATAATACGTTGGTTACGTTCACCGATATGAGCGGTAACGCGATTTCTTGGTCGAGCGCAGGTTCGCTCGGATTCAAGGGTTCGAGAAAGGGTACCCCGTTTGCGGCGCAGATGGCTACGGAAACGGCGGCAAAAGCGGCAAAAGAACACGGACTTCGCTTTGTAGAAGTTTACGTGAAAGGTCCCGGCGCGGGCAGAGAGTCCGCAATTCGCGCGCTTGCGAATTGCGAATTGGAGGTTACGCTCATTTCCGACGTTTCCCCCATTCCTCACAACGGTTGCCGTCCGCCTAAGCGCAGAAGAGTTTAATAGGAGGAAAGACAAATGGCAGTTTATAGAGACGCAAAATGCAAACTTTGCAGAAGAGAGGGTGCGAAGCTCTTTTTGAAAGGTGAAAAGTGCTACATGGAGAAGTGCCCTTTCAACAAGCGCCCCCTTCCTCCCGGACAGCACGGCGCAGGCAGAAAGAAGGTTTCCGAATACGGATTGCAGCTTCGTGAAAAACAGAAGACCAAGCGTATTTACGGCGTACAGGAAGGTCAGTTCCGCAAGTACTACGAGATGGCGGATAGAATGAAGGGTATCACGGGTGAAAACATGCTCTCCCTTTTGGAGCGCCGCCTCGATAACGTTATCTTCCGTATGGGCGTAGGCGCTTCGCGTACGCAGGCGAGACAGCTCGTCAATCACTCCCATTTTGCGGTGAACGGAAGAACGGTAAACATTCCTTCCTACATCGTAAAAGCGGGCGACGTGATCACCGTTAAGGAAAACCGCAAAAAGAATAAATTCTTCGAGCAAATCAAAACGATGAAGGTTGCGAATATGCCCAAGTGGCTCGAATTCGATCCCGAGAAGCTGGAGGGCAAAGTTTTGGCTCTTCCTACCCGCGAGGACGTTGACAGTCAGATTTCGGAACACATGATTGTCGAATTGTACTCCAAGTAATTTAAATATAAGGAGGTAGCTACATGATCGAAATGGATATGCCCAAAATCGAGGTCTCGGAGAACGACGCAAAGGATTATGCGAAAATCGTTGTAGAGCCGCTTGAAAAGGGCTTCGGTCTTACTATAGGCAACTGTCTCAGACGAATCCTGTTGTCGGCACTCCCCGGAGCTGCGGCGCAGGGCATTAAGTTCATGGACGGGAGCGTAAAACATGAGTTTTGCGCAATTCCCGGCGTAAAAGAAGACGTAACGGAAATCATCCTTAACCTCAAATTACTCGCAATTAAAACGCGCGTTACGGATAAGGATTATACCAAAACCCTCCGTTTGACCAAAGAGGGACCCGCCGTCATCACCGCTGCGGACATTTCGCAGGATGCGGAAGTGGAAATCGTCAATTCCGACCAGTACATCTGCACGGTGGACGCAGGCGGAAAAATCGATATGGAAATCACGATCGGGCGCGGCAGAGGTTATCGCCCCGCAAAGGACAACAAGCCTTCGCAGACGGTAATCGACTACATTCCCATCGACTCCATCTATACGCCCGTACAAAAGGTCAACTACAACGTAGAGCCTGCCCGTGTCGGTCAGAATATCGACTACGACAGACTTACCATTGAAGTTTGGACGGACGGCACGTTCTCGGGGAAAGAAATCGTTTCCCTTGCCGCCAAAATCATGCAGGATCATATCAATTTGTTCGTAAACCTTTCGGATACGATTAAGGATATGGATATCCTCGTGAAAACGGACGACGACAAACAACAGCAAATTCTCTCGATGAAGATTGAGGATATGGATTTTTCCGTGCGTTCCTACAACTGTCTCAAGAGAGCGAACATTCACACGGTGGAAGACCTGTGCCGCAAGACGGAGGACGAGATGTTGAAGGTGAGAAACCTCGGCAAGAAATCTTTGGACGAAGTTATGCAAAAGCTGGAAGCTTACGGTCTTACACTCGAAAAAAAGGAGGATTAAAAGATGCCGGGTAAATTAGGCAGAACCACAAAGCAGAGAATGGCAATTCTTAGAAATCAGGCTTCTCAGCTTCTTTGGTACGGAAAAATCGAAACCACGGCGGCTCGCGCAAAAGAGTTGCAGCCCTACGTGGAAAAACTTATCACGAAAGCCATCAACACTTATGCCGACGTCGTAGAAATCGAAGTCGTTGCCAAGGACAAGAAGGGCAAGGAAATCAAAACGACGAGCTATAAAGACGGTCCCAAGAAGCTTGCCGCACGCCGCGCTATCATGGCAAAGACGTACGACTTGCAGGAGATCAAGGCTTTCAACGAGAAGAAGAGCGAGTATAAAGCGCGCACCGAGCAAATTCAGCATCCCCTTATGGAGAAGCTGTTCAACGAGATTGCGCCCAAGTACGCGCAACGCAAAGATGAGCTCGGTCAGGGCGGCGGTTATACGAGAATTTATCTTCTCGGTCAGCGTCGTGGCGATGCGGCTGAAACTGCAATTATCGAGTTGGTATAAAGACTGACGGCTTAGCCAAAGCAAATTAAGTAATCTAAAAAGCGCAACATTACGTTGCGCTTTTTTATTGACTTTCCTGTTAAAATCTGCTACAATGAAAAAGCCAAATCAATTTTAAATAATGCCTTTATGGGACATATTTCTTGGTAGAAATATGTCCAGTAATCGTTTACAATTCCCATGGAGGCGTAAAATTGGTTTGGCGACTACGATGAACGGCATATTCTACGGTGCCGTTCTCGCAAGGGGGCGGCATCTTTTTTATGAAAGTCAAACGAACCAAAGTATGTTGCGTAACGGGGCACAGACCCAAGGGCTTCCCGTGGAATTATTACGACGGCGGGGAAGAACACAAAAAATACCTTGCTATGCTTTACAGGGATATCGAATGGCTGATTGAAAAATACGGCTACAATTATTTTATAACGGGCTGTGCAATCGGCGCGGATTTGGATTTTGCCGAAGTATGTATCGAATTGCGCGATACGAACTATCCGCATATTTTTATCGAGGGTGCTATTCCCTGCGACGGGCAAGACGCAAAGTGGTCGACTTCCGACAAAAAAAGATACGCGCGCGTTCTTGCAAAATTAGATAAAGTGCACTACGTATCGCACGAGTTTTCTATGGCGTGCTTTCAAAAGCGCAACAAGTATATGGTCGACCGTTCCGATATCGTGTTTGCGATTTGGAATACCGAAAGAAAGGGCGGGACGTGGAACACCATGAAATATGCCAACAAGAAAATGAAATACGTAAGACACCTCTATTT